>JAFUFE010000010.1 GCA_017470085.1 Treponema sp. | reverse complement strand
TTTTTTACACTAAAATACACGCAGACAGTCAACAAAACACAGAGCGCAACTACTATTAACGTCAGATACTATGCTAGTATAAAGTTTTTTTTACGTCACACATCACAAGCATTCTATAAATTACTATTGATAGTACAATAAGTATTCACGCTATATTATGCCTCATCACGCATAGGACGTACTTTCGTTCTTAAAATACGTATCAAGAATAACACCGATGCCACGAGCGACACGATTTCTGCAATCGGAAAGCACCACCATACATTATTCACATTTCCACTGAGCGACAGTATATATGCCGACGGTAACAAAACAACGAATTGCCGCATAAATGAAACAATCATGCTATAGACTGCATCGCTGAAAGCTTGAAAAACAGAATTAAGCGTAATGGCAATAGCGGCTCCCACAAAGCTTGTCGCAATAATCCGCAGGGCGGGTATACCGATTGCAAGCATATCGTCCGATGCAGAAAAAAGACCAAGCAACTGTGTCGGAAACAGCTCAAAGATGACGGTCCCCAGCACCATCAAACCGAGTGCATAGAGCAACCCAGTGCGGATTGTCTGTATGATACGCCGTTTTTTTTCTGCGCCATAGTTATAGGCAATAATCGGAACAAGGCCGTTGTTCAATCCAAAAACCGGCATAAATATAAAACTGTTGATTTTAAAATACACACCGTACACTGCAATCGCCGTCGTTGAAAAAAATCCAAGCACAATATCCATCAGATACGTCGTAACAGAACTAATAGCATTGAGCAAAATCGCCGGTACGCCAACTCTATAAATATCTATAATCGTTCTCCTATTCGGGCGAAATCCACGGAATCGGAAATGGACTTCTTTGTTTTTCGTCAAATTGAAAATGAGCGAAAGTACCATACTGACATACTGCCCCATAACCGTAGCAAGCGCAGCACCCGCCATACCCATGCGTGGAAACGGCCCAAAGCCAAAAATCAAAAGCGGATCAAAAACGATATTCGTAACGGCACCGGCAACCTGTGAAATCATCGTATAAAAAGTCAGCCCCGTCCCTTGCAAAATACGATCCAGCATCAGCACCATGAACATACCGAACGAACCGAATACAACGATAGTAAGATAGTCCATACCGAACTGAATGATTTCTTCATGCTGCACTTGCGTCTGCAAATATGGTTCCAAAATAAAAAAGCCTAAAATGAAAAACGCCAAAAAACTGCACAGCGCCAAAAACAATCCGTTCATCGCAGCGCTGTCCACATCATCCTGTCGCTTTTGCCCAAGCCGTGTGGAAAGCAGCGCATTCACTCCAACCGATGTGCCGATTCCCACCGCAATCATAAGCGTCTGAATAGGAAACGCAAGCGAAACAGCCGTTAAAGCAGCTTCATTGATCTTCGCAACAAAAATGCTATCCACGATATTGTACAATGCTTGTACGAACATCGAAAATACCATCGGCAGAGAAATTGTAATAATCAACTTTGGAACAGGCATTGTTCCCATGCGGTTTTCGATATAAACGTCGTCCATAAACCGTAAGTATATCGAAATATAAAAAATGCAACAAGGGAATGTACGGCAAAAAATAGACGTACCGTACACATCATTAATAGGTAGAGCGTCGCAACAGTAACCTGTTATGCATGCGCCGATAAAGCCGAAAGCGGTGCAATTTCAGACCGTTTTCTGAACTCATTCGGTGTTGTACCGGCAAATTTTTTAAAGAGCACAAAAAAATACTGCGTATTTATAAAGCCAACTTGTTCGGCAATATCCTTTACCGGTAAATCAGTTTTAAGAAGCAACCTGACCGCATGTTTTAGACGGATATAGTTGATGTAATCAGCAATAGATTTTTTTTCTCCCTGTTTGAACACCTTTGCAATATAACCGCTTGAAAAGTTCAATTCTCCAGCAATATTTTTCAAAGAAAGATTCATGTCCATATATCGTGTTTCAACGATATATTTTACCTGCTCTATAATCGCGTGCTGTTTTACAATACGACTGTCTTTATTCAGTACGCAAATTTTTTCTATCAATTCATAATACGGGGCATCTATTTCAGAAACTGACTCTGCTTGTTCTATAACAGCCGTTATGTAGTCGATGCTATATGTTATACAATTTTTCCCGTCCAAAACGACCAGCGGACAATACACGGCGCATAATGCCATATACAATTTTTTTAAACCGAAAATAATTGTAGTATAGCGATATTCCATAAGCGCCTGTACGATTGTCGTATAAAGCCTTTTTGCCTCAGCTTTATTTCCCGTTTTTACCGCTTTCAACAATTTACCCTGCAGCTCATCGGGGTACCACGTCTCTTTTTTGTGTTCATCAAGAAAGCGCTCAAAAAACAGCCGCTGTTTCGGATAAAAAATGCTAAACGCATGCAGTTCTTGTAGTCGGTTAAACGCATGCTGTATACCACGCCAATCCGTTATCTGCTTTGAACACGCTAAGAAAGTACCGGAATATTCTGACAGGCAAGCATTTAAATATGATTCATCTCCATCTGCCAACTGAACGATATAAATTATATTTTCATTGAAATCGATAACTTCAAAAATCAGTTTTTCACCTGTAGTACACGGCAAAAACGGTTCCTCCGCCAGAATAAGATAGAGCGGCTTTTCTGTATCAAGCGCCACGTTGTATTCAGAAAAAGAATTGCGCAGTGAATGGTTATCCGGCAATGCAGCAAACAGCAAATGTTTTAAAAACTCATTTTTTACCGTACTGGTATACTGTTTTTGAAGCGCGGATTCTTCCTGTATCCAGGCATTAAAATTTTTGTCGTTTTCTTTATACGGTCGTCTGGCCGAATGTACCAAATGATTAACAACTTTATTCAGCGGCGTATAAACCCGAATTATCATTACCAAAGAAATTATCGTCATGGCGAATATTGTTATAAACGTTATAAAGAATGCCATTATCCGAAAGGTTCTTAATTCTGAAAAAAATTCATCCCAATAATAGCCGCGCACATAGTACAGTTTCATATCGTCAAACCACGAATAAACCCAAATCATACGGTTCTGCGGTTTAGTGGATATGACGTATCCGGTGTGTTCTTGATTTTCATTAATATGCGCTATAACTGAACGTATGCCGTCATCGCCTGAATGCGCTTCAGAAAAAATGACCTCATTTGTTTCTAACCGATACAGAAATTCGCAACTGTCAAAACTCTGACAATAGAGCCCATTGAAAGCCGTCGCATTAAAATTAACCATCATCATATTATCGCTTACAGCCGGTGTTTCCGTTTTTTCAGGGATAATGAATGAATACACCGCACCACGATACAACAGATATGGCTCTACTGCCGTCCCGTTTGTAAATAATTCCGCAGCCGCCGTATCTTGAAAAATGGGCAGCAACAATTCCTCTTCTGCTGTTGTAGAATATACGCACGCTTTCTCTGCATTATAGACATATATGGAATCGATAAAATCATTGGAAGCAACGAATGTATTTAAAATGCTCATCGCGCTCGCTGCATCAGCGGCACTAATATCCTTCTGCCTGCGGAGCATCGTTACATACGGATTGTAAAACGCTTGATACGTACTAGTACGGAGCATACTCCGTACGCGTTGTGCCGTTACAGTGGTATGCCGCACCAGCTCTTCGTTTTGCCGGTACAGTATGTTCAGCATCATCCGCCTGTGAGTACCGGCGAGCACAATGATCATAACGAATAAAACAGTCGTCAGCGTAAAAAAGTGAATGAGCAACGTCGCAATATTGTGTTTATGAAGCGTCTTTTTCATACAGCACTACTGTTCCTCTGAACCACCTTTAGATTCCGAATAAACAAAAACACAGATATATTATGCATTAAAACAGCAACACAAATGTACTATCAAATTTTCAAAGACAGTTCACTGGCAGTGTGTCCGCCGTTCAATTTGTGGTGTATTTTTTAACGCATAACCGGCATACTATCATCGTATAAAAACTATAAACAAATCGATAGTAACACCGTCAGTATTCTCTTCTGCTATACAAAAACAACACGTTACAACACGCACTCGTTTTACGCCGCACTGCACCTTTCCCTTGTTTTACGCCGGAACACACCCAACCGACAAACGCCACATGGCCGAGACGAATATTGATTTTACCACAACAGAACAATTCACCTATTTTTAGAAATAGCTAATTTAAGAAATATTTGTATTCGTGTGTCCGTACCGCAGCAAAACCGGTTTTTCAAGTTTAGCCTCGTATATTTTTTGCTTTCTACAGACCATTTTCTCAAAATAAGAAGTACATAAACTGTTGCCATTGAGCCGTACATCGCTGTTTTTCACATTTTTCAGCTTATTTACAATGATAACAAACTATCGGTCGTTAGTTATAAGCATATATTATACTATTTTGTCAAAATAATTGTTTCACGTGAAACAATTCATACCGTAGAAATCGTTTTCTCTGTTCACCGCACAGAAGCTACAATAACCGATATTTATTATAGTTTTATCAGTAATCAAATACTGCATAAATTAATTCTTTTATTTGCCATTGATAATTTTTTCACTAGAATCGCATACTCAAGTATTTTTATTATATAATTAATAATACAAAGCTTTCTTCCCCAAAATAATTCAAAAAAATAATATATTATTTTTATCACAAAATATAAATCTCCAATTTTTGTTTCACGTGAAACAGTCCATAAATAGATATTGTGTAGATAAATCAGATAACCTAGAGCAAAATTATCCACAATGTTTAAAACTTGTGGATAACATTGACCATTGTTCTTGTTAAAATAAAATGGCCGGCCGCAAGACTCCTTTCTTTTGACCGACCAATTGCCTGATGTACATCCACCGCTTTAAGTAATAAAATTACTCATTTCCCGTATTTTTAGTACATACCATATTTTCTATTTTGTCAATACTGTTAATCAAAAATAATTTCTTTAATTATCATATAATAGCAACTGCTTGGTTAGCCATCCGGAATATTTAATATACGACCGTTCGTTAATTATTTTTTTGCCCAGCTTCCATAAGGAAATTCCTTGCCGCAGTCACCGACAAACTGCCAATACGCAGCATCTGTCTACTTCCATTACCCATTATCTTTTATACGTCCTTCTGTTTTCGTCTTCTGCAGCAGGTGGCAACACACCGACAACCAGCAAATCGATAAACAGTCTGCAACCTACACAAAAGACAAACACCAACAGCAAGCCCTTTTTTTATCCAGATTTATACTGCACTATCCTGTGCAGCTAACACAGCACTATTACATATTGACTTTTGCATCATCCACGTTTAAGGGATAAAGAGATATAAAGAAGTTTTTGCTTTTTCCAATCCGTACGTCTGCATGCATGTCACTGCACGTTGCACGATTGACGTCTCCGCGTTACCGTATTACGTCACGGCACTAGTCGGGTACACGGCTTACCGCAGATGATTTTTAGATTTTTCAAAAAATAATTACAAACTGATAACCGCATTCCTATTACCGGTACCGGCAACAGAGCTATGCCTTGTCCTTTTTTTCATCTGCCACACAGTCAATGCCGACCAAATAATCCGGGCTGTCAATTTTAACCACGGTAACGCCGGTAGAACCTGCCCCCTGAATATTGATGCCTGCCACCGCGATACGAATCGACTTACCCTGACTGGTGATGCACACAACTTCATCGGTATCTGCCACTGAAAGCGCCCCAATAATTTCACCGCGTTCTTCTGTGTTACCAAAAATACGTTGACCGCCGGTTCCCCGACCGTGCGGGTTAAAGTCTTCTGGACGAACGCGTTTTCCATATCCCTTTTCAGTCAAAAGGAGAATGTTCTTTCCCGGTTCCATTTTAACAGCCGCGGCGACTTCATCATCCTCTGTCAATTTTAAACCTTTTATACCGTGGCTTGCCCGCCCCATAAAGCGAACGGTTTCTTCTGTAATACGCAATGCTTTGCCGCGCCGAGAAACCAAAAAGAGTTCATTCTGTCCATCGGTCAAAACTGCGCTCACCAGTTTATCGCCTTCATCAAGCTTTATAGCGATAATACCTTTGGCTTTAGCATGCGCGTATTCCTGTGTATACGTTTTCTTTACTACTCCGTTCATGGTGGTCATAAACAAAAACTGTTTTTCACTGAATTCCTTGAGCGTCACTATCGCGGTGATCTCTTCGTTTGCGGTTACGGCGAGTAAACTTTTTATGTGCGACCCGCGGCTCGTTTTAGAAGCTTCAGGTATTTCATGTACCTTCTGCCAATAGGCTTTCCCTTCGCTCGTGATAAACAACATGATGTCATGTGTGGAACCGATAAAAATCTGATTGATGTAGTCATCTTCCACTAAAGATGCACTGTTGCTACCTTTACCGCCACGATCTTGTTTTTTGTATTGTGTTACCGCGATACGCTTTATATAACCAAGCTTTGAAATGAGCACGACAACTTCTTCCTCTTTTATCATATCTTCAGTATTTATCGCACCAATTTCATTCAAGACAATATCTGTGCGGCGATCGTCGCCGTATTTTTCTGCAATTTCATTCGTCTCTGATTTAACAAGTGCAAGGATTTTTTCATGATGCGCCAAAAGATCGCGGAGATATTCGATAAGCGCACGCAGTTCAGCGAGTTCTTTTTGCAAATCTTCAATCTCAAGATGTGTTAGCCGCTTGAGCTGCATGTCAACAATCGCCTGTGCTTGAACGTCGTCAAATTCAAAACGAGATTTAAGATTATTTTTAGCTTCTTCGGTATCGCGGCTACCCCGGATAATTTTTATCACTTCGTCGATGTTATTTATAGCAACGATGAGCGCCTCAAGAATATGGGCACGAGCGAGTGCTTTATCGAGCTCAAACTGCGTACGGCGCGTAACCACTTCATCGCGGTGCGCCACAAAATGCTGAATAAGCTGTTTGAGGTTTAGAATTTCCGGACGACCTTTTACAAGCGCAAGGTTTATCACATGAAAATTCGACTGGAGCGCTGTCTTGGCGAACAGTTGATTTAAGACGATTTTTGTAATCGCACCGCGTTTCAGATCGATAACGATACGCATACCGGTACGGTCAGAGCTTTCGTCATTGATACCGGAAATGCCTTCAATGTCTTTATTGCGTGCCAATTCCCCGATGCGTTCACAGAGCGTTTTAGTGTTCACCGTATACGGTACTTCGGTGAAGACAATCGATTCTCTACCGGATTTTGCCGTTTCTATGGTAAACCGCCCGCGTACAACAATCTTACCGCGTCCGGTTTTATATGCCTGTTTGATGCCGGCCGTACCGAAAATAATGCCGCCTGTTGGGAAATCAGGCCCTTTGATATGCGCAATCAATTCATCGATTGAGATATCCGGATTGTCGATATAGGCAGAAACGGCGGCGGCTATTTCGCGCACATTATGCGGCGGCATATTAGTTGCCATACCGACAGCGATTCCCGATGTACCATTAGCGAGCAGATATGGCAACTTTGCCGGCAAGACAGTCGGTTCTTTCGTCGTTTCATCAAAATTGGGAATAAAATCAACCGTATTTTTTTCGATGTCGGCGACCATTTCTTCGGCAAGTTTTGCCATTTTTGCTTCAGTATAACGGTATGCAGCAGCAGGATCCCCTGCTATCGTGCCGAAATTGCCCTGCGGAGTAATAACCGGATAGCGCAGGTAAAAATCCTGCCCCAAGTGTACCAGCGCATCATAGACAGACGCATCACCGTGTGGGTGGTATTTTCCGAGCACATCACCAACAATTTTGGCACACTTACGGGTCGCGCCAGAACTCCGCAGCCCGAGCTCATCCATGGCGTACAGAATTCGGCGATGCACTGGCTTTAAGCCGTCGCGCACGTCGGGAAGTGCACGGCTCGTTATGACCGACATAGAATAGTCGATATACGCCTGCTTTACCTCTGCCTCAATCGGAATGCGGATAACCGTACCGCCTTCTTTTGTCTTTATCTCTTCCATCTGTAATTTCCCAGTAAATGTATAGGCTGTCTATATGTCCAAATTGGCATACAGTGCGTTTTCTTCAATGAATCGACGGCGCGGCTCTACTTCTTCGCCCATGCAGACAGAAAAAATACGGTCGGCAGCAACGGCATCAGGTATGGTTACCTGTTTCATTTTGCGAGTTTCAGGATCCATGGTCGTCTCCCACAGCTGTGTACCGTCCATTTCGCCTAAACCTTTGTACCGCTGAACGGATGCTTTTGAACCGTTTTCTCCGAGCTCCTTTAAAATGCCTGTTTTTTCATCGTCGTCGTATACATACCATGTTTTTTTATTATACGACACCTTGTACAGCGGCGGCATTGCTAGATAGACATAGCCACCTTCGATAATTTGCGGCATATAGCGGAAAAAAAACGTCAGCAGCAAGGTACGGATGTGAGAACCGTCAACATCGGCATCCGCCATGATGATGATTTTATGATAGCGCAATTTATTGATATTGAAGTCTTTACCAATTCCCGTGCCGAGCGTCGCAATGACCGGTTCAAGCTTGTCGTTGTTGATTACCTTGTCGATGCGCGTTTTTTCAACGTTGAGCATTTTGCCCCACAGCGGTAAAATAGCCTGATGTTTTGAATCGCGCCCCTTTTTTGCAGAGCCACCCGCTGAATCCCCCTCAACGATGTAAACTTCGCACTCCGCAGGGATTTTTGAGGAACAGTCAGACAGTTTGCCAGGAAGCCCAAAACTGTCAAGTCCGCTTTTCCGGCGGGTGGCCTCTTTTGCTTTTCGTGCTGCCACACGGGCGTTCGCCTCGTTTACGGCTTTTTCAAGAATTTTTTCTAAAACGGCGGGATTTTGTTCAAAATAGAGCGTTAACTTTTCTTTGACAAGTGAATCGACTATTGAACGAACATCGGTATTACCGAGTTTGGTCTTAGTTTGCCCTTCAAACTGCGGTTCTGGCACTTTGAGTGACAATACTACCGTCAATCCGGCGCGAACATCGTCACCAGTCAACTTTTCGTCCTTGTCTATCTTTTTTGACAATTTTGCGTTATTTTCAAGAAATCTGTTGAGCACAAAAGTTAAAGCAACTTTAAATCCATCCAGATGTGTGCCGCCTTCAACCGTATTGATATCATTCACATATGAAAAGATGTTTTCGCTATAGCCATCATAATACTGTAGCGCAACTTCTGTAATCACGTCGTTTTCTGTACCCATAAGGTAAATCGGCTCCGCAGGCAGGACGGTTTTACCTTCGTCTATATAAGTAACGAACTCTTTGATACCGCCTTCAAAACGAAGCACAGTTTCTTTCGGCGTTTCAAGGCGTTCGTCCCGAAATACAATCGTAATGCCGCTGTTCAAAAAGGCAAGCTCGCGGAGCCGTTTGGCAAGCACATCAAAATCATACGTTGTTGTTTCGGTAAAAATCGTAGGGTCGCTTTTCCAGCGGATAGTGGTACCATGGCGGTCAGTTGTACCGATTTCTTCCACTTGTGTCTTTGGGATGCCTTTTTCATACCGCTGGCAATACTTTTTTCCATTTGTTTCAACCGTCGCCTCCATCCACACTGAAAGTGCATTTACGCAGCTAACGCCCACACCGTGCAAACCGCCAGATACTTTGTATGCGGATTTATTGAACTTGCCGCCCGCATGTAGACGCGTTAATACAAGCTCAAGTGCACTAACTTTTTCAGTCGGATGAATATCCACCGGAATTCCGCGGCCGTTGTCTTCTATGCGGCACACATCGTCTTTTTCAAGCGTTACGACTATGCGGTCGCAAAATCCGGCCATTGATTCGTCAATGCTGTTGTCAACGACTTCGTATACCAGATGATGGAGCCCGTTTGGTCCTGTTGAGCCGATATACATGCCCGGCCGCTTACGGACCGCCTCAAGTCCTTTTAAAACTTGTATACTGCTCGCCGAATAATCCGCAGATGTGTTCATTTTTCCCTCAATCTATTGAATCAACTGCATGCACGTGTACCGATATGTGCTGCCATTTTGAAAAATTACCACTATCAGTTACTTTATATACCTATTTTATTAGAAAATACAGACATTAGTATACTTATATTGCAAAAAAAAGTAAAGGCGGTTATTATCAATACCATGGAAACAGAAACATACAGAGCAATTTTTAACCGTGCACTGGAAGAAATCCATGATGAGTACAAAGAAAAAAACAAAGAAGATGACTTTAAATTATATTTTAATTTAACCTATATAAACGACCATCAAAACACTATCGCTGTTTCCGTACCGTCTGAATTTCTATGGCAGCAAATGACTTCAAAAGGCTATATAAAAGAAGTCATCAAAAAAATTGAAGTATTGTCAGGGCAAAAAAATATCGATCTCAGGCCGGTTATAGCCGAAATTGGAAAATCCGCTGAGTCGGACAGCAGAAAAAAACCGTCAGAAAAAATTGCTATCACTCAAAAACCAGAAAAAAAGAAACCGCATCCTCAGCTTCGTTCAGATTTTATATTTGAGACATTTGTTCCAGGAGAAAACAACAATTTTGCGTATTTGGCAGCATTTGCCGTGGCAAAAGAACCGGGAAAACAGGCAGGTCGTAATCCGCTGCTGTTTTACGGGGGATCCGGTTTAGGAAAAACACACCTTATGGAATCGATTGGAAATTATATTTACGAAAACAGTCCAGAACCACTTAAAATTTGCTACATTTCAGCAGAATCATTTACCAATGAATTTACCGCCTCATTGACTGCAAAAAAAGCTGATCAATTTAAATCAAAGTACCGGAATCTTGACGTTTTGCTCATCGATGATATTCATTTTTTGCAGGGAAAAGCCGGCACACAAGAAGAGCTGTTCTACACTTTTAATGCGCTGCGTGATGCAAATAAACAAATTGTTTTTACCTGTGACCGCCCAATTAAAGAATTGAAAGAGTTTTCAGAGCGTATGCAAAGTCGGCTGTCGTCAGGTACTTCAATAGACATGAATCCTCCCAATTATGAAACACGTCGTGCAATTCTCCAGAAAAAACTTGAACTGCAAAAAAAAGATATTCCGCCAGAAGTGATCGACTATATTGCACAAAATGTAGAAACCAATGTACGCGATTTGGAAGCGGCACTAAACAAAATGATTGGATATGCAGAAATCGTACAGAAACCACTGACTATAGATATTGCACAAGAACAGCTCCGCGATATTTTTACTGTAGTTTCAACAGAAAATATTTCGATAGAAATTATTCAAAAAGTGATTGCGGATTTTTACAATATCTCTGTAAGCGATATAAACAAACCGAAGCGAGCAAAAAAATTCGTCATTCCCCGGCACATTGCCATCTACATATGCAGAGAAATGACTGAATATTCATATACTGAAATCGGGCAAGAATTTGGCGGACGCGATCACTCTACAATTATGCATTCATATGAGAAAATCAATGAACAGCTCAAAACTGATTCAACGCTTGCTATGCGGATACAACAGCTGATGAGGGAGATAAAAAATTATAAAAAATAAAGAGACAAAACAGTTGATAATATGATATCATAGAGCGGATAACCTGTGTATAAATAGGCGTTCGGTGGAAAAGTGAAAAACAAGTGAACAACAGTTCATTGTTATACACAAGGACAACTTATTATAACAATACCAGTTATATAAGATATCCACATTATCCACGCGCTTATTATTATGTATTATTAAATTTATAAATTTAATAATTAACAGTAAAGGCGGAAAAGGCATTGATCGTGCTGCCATAACTACTTTTATAGGAGATAATGCATATGAAGTTTACCTTTGACAGAGATGCACTGCTAAAAGAAATCGCAATTGCACAAGAAATTATTACAAATAAAAGTCCACTCTCGATTTTGTCGAATATTTATCTACGAGCAGAAAATAATGCGCTCGTTATAAAAGCGTCTGATTCATCGCTTAATTTTACAACGCGCATTCCCGTCGATGTTGTTGAAGATGGCGACACAACGATATTTTGTGATAAATTTATGAGTATCCTTTCTGCGGTACCAGACGGTGAAATTGAGTTTGATAAAGAAGACATAAAAGTAACTATCAAGCCGCGCGCTAAAAAAATTCGCTTTCAGTTGAAAAGCATTGCGAGCGATAAATTTCCCGATATTGTACCCGCCGTAGATGCGCCATTTTTTGAAATACCTGCAAAAGAATTTAAAGAAATGATTATGCAGACTATATTCGCAGTTTCAGAAGATGCACAGCGTTTTTTTATGACGGGAGTTTATTTTACAAAAGACGGAGACAACCTTACTATGGTAGCTACTGATGGTCGACGGCTTTCGTATATATCAAAACCGATTGCGCAATCGATTGCTGATTTTCCAGCGGCAATCGTGCCGACAAAAATTTTGAATTGTGTTTTGAAACATGCATCTGATGAAGGAAATATTTTTGTAGCGTTGGTTGATAAAATCATCTTTATAAAGTTCGGTAGTTATGAGTTTTCTTCACTATTGCTTGATGGCCAGTTTCCGAATTATCAGAAAGTGATTCCTGAAAAACAGGCATATTTATTTCAGGTAAACAAAATTGATTTGGAAGCTGCTTTGAAACGTACGACCATCATGATTGACAAAAAGGTGAGCCGCCTGTTGTTTAAGATTTCTGCAGATACTTTGACACTCGTTTCTCCTGAATCAGATATCGGAACGGCATCAGAAGAAATTCCGTGCCAGTATGACGGAGAAGACATAACGATTGCGCTAAATTATATGTATGTTTTAGATCCGCTGAAAGTAATCGATGCTGAAACTATTGCTATTGAATTTACTGAAGCAATGAAGGCAATTACGTTGCGGCCAGAACCACAGAAAGATTATTTTCACATAATTATGCCGATGAATCTGAATTAAAGAGATGCCGTTTCTTTCATTGTCTGTTTTTGATTACCGCAATCTGCAAAACGGTACGATGCATCTTGATGCAAAGGAAGTGTATTTTGTTGGTGAAAACGGACAGGGTAAAAGTAATTTGCTTGAGGCATTATATTATGCATCGTATGGAACGTCGTTTAGAAAAAAAAACGATATGCAGGTTATCGCACATGGGAAAGATGCATTTCGAATTTCAGCGTTGTATCAACAGGAAAACAACGATACACAAAAAATACAGGTAACGTATGACGGAAAATCGAAACGCATAGAAAAAAATGGAAAACGCATTCACGACAGAAAAGAGCTTATAAACACTATTCCGTGCGTGCTCTTTTGTCACGATGATTTACAGTTTGCTGTAGGGGAACCTGGTTGCCGTAGATTTTTTATTGACCAATCGTTATCATTATATGATGCAGCATATATTGATACATTGAGAAATTTTCAAACGATCTTAAAGAATAGAAATATTGTTTTAAAAGAACGACACTATCATTTGCTTGATGTATACAACAGACAATTCGCGGAATCAGGTTTAGCGATTCAACAGCGGCGAAAAAATATCATATTTGAATTTAATCAGATATTTGGGAAATTGTATGAGGATATTGCAGGAATTGCGGATGTACGGCTTGAATACCGTCCATCTTGGAGAGAAATAACTGATGGATCGGAAAGACGATTTCCCTGTGTGGATGATGTTATCAATGTGTTGAACGAACGCCGCGGACAAGATATCGCAATGGAAACAACTATGACGGGACCACAGCGTGACAAAATCATTTTTATGTGTGGAAAAGAAGAATTTATTTCCACAGCTTCAATGGGACAGCGGCGACTGGTCGTGCTGCTACTGCGCGTGGCACAGGCACTGTACTACACGCAGTTGACTGGGAAAAAGCCAGTGTTGCTTATGGATGATGCGCTTCTTGAACTCGATCTTGAAAAACGGGAAAAATTAACAGCATTGCTTCCTACATATGATCAGTTAATCTGCACGTTTCTATCGAATGAGCCTTACGAACGATACAGACATCGTACAACAAAAGTATACCATATAGCAGGAGGGATGTGGTATGAATAGTACTAAACCGATATCAGCAGCGGATATGGTTCTTCGTGTATTTGATACTATTGAAAAGCAAACATTTGAAAAAGCGAATGAATTATTTGTAACATGGCGATCCGTTGTTTCAAAGGTACATGGCTATGGTGAAAAACTTGCGGCACACACAAAATTGGTCGATTTGAAAAATGGTACGTTACTTGTAGAAACTGATCATCCGGGGTGGATACAGATTTTGCAGCTATATTCAGATTTTATTTTGACGGGATTACGACGGAATTATTCTGGCTCGTCCATACAATCACTTGCGTTTCGATTGGAAGGAAACAATGCATCGCTGTATGACGTTGATTACGATGCATTATTGAAAGCGGGGCAAGAAAAAATCGTTCAAAAACTTGATGCAGATGAAGCAGCAGCACGGAATAGATTTCCGCACGAATCGAGTGCACATGAAGAACCTTTACCGCCAGAACTTGCCGATAAATTTGAGCGTATGAAAAAAAACGTGTTGACCAATACAAAAAAATAATGATATAGTACTATACTGTTTGCTGTCAGTTTATTTGTTTTTGCTAGCCAGAAATAGCTCTTTTGTTTGGAGTGTTTTGCGTACAGAAAACGGAACCAGTACCCGTTGTGTGGTGTTTACCGATGTAAATGCTAGGGCTAATATGATTGGGTAAAATTTATTGTGAATACAGGACAGAAGAGTAAGGTTTCTGTTGGTTTCATGTGTGGTTTTTGTCTTTAAGAAAACGGCACTATAGTGCCGTACATGCAGTTCGGCAGGTTATTACTGTACTGTAGATATCTGTCGGCAGGCAGCGCAGGAAAGGCAGCATTTTTAAGAGGAGTTTTTTATGAAACGTACCTACCAGCCGAGTCGGGTAAAACGAAATAGGAAATTCGGTTTTCGGGCGCGTATGGCAACAAAAGGCGGACGTAAAATTTTAGCACGACGGCGGGCAAAAGGAAGGGCTAAGTTAACCGTTGCTGATGAGCAAAAAAAATACTGATGTGTCGGTACCATCAAAAGCTGGAATTGTGGCCGGGCAAGGTGGCGTTTTCCGCCGTACCGAACACATAAAAAATTCCGCTGATTTTAAACGACTGTTTAAATGCGGAAAACGTGTCAGTATATCCGGGGCAAAACTGTTTTATGCAGCAAACGCCCTAGGAACGAATAGAATAGGATTTTCGTTGTCCCGCGGATACGGTAACGCGGTACAGCGGAATCGCTCAAAGCGATACAGCCGTGAAGTCTATCGATTATTAAAAGCACGTCTGAACACCGGGTATGATTTGGTTCTACTTGTCTATCCAGGGAACGATTCGTTCAACATGCGATGTGCACAGTTTCTTATGCTCTGTCGAAAGGCAGGATTAATGCGCCCATGAGAAAATTTCTGACAGAATTATTCTGCTTTTTTATACATATATATCAATTATGCGTTTCGCCATGGTTTCCAAGGAGTTGTCGTTATGAACCGACGTGCTCAAATTATGGAATTGAAGCGATAAAAAAATATGGTCCCGGAAAAGGACTTTGGCTTACAGTGCGACGGGTTATGCGGTGTCATCCATGGCACAGCGGCGGCTATGACCCTGTTCCATGACACATTATTTTGAGGAATGAACTTATGGAAAAAAGAACGCTTTTAGCGCTTGTATTGATTATGCTTATTGTTATGGGTTCAAGTGTTATTCGCACAATGTTTTTCCCCGTGCCAGAATCAGAACCCGCTGGACCGACGGAATCAGTTTTAACCACGCCGGATGAATCATATGCCCATGAAGATGTTGTTTTTACCACAACTGAAAATGAATTCGGACTTACGGAACAGACAATAGTTATTACAACCGATCATATCCGTGCAACATTTACGAACAATGGCGGAAATATGACAGGATGTGAACTGCTTGACCATATCGATACTGATACGGGAAAAGGAATAGAAATGGCCGACAACGTGTCTGCCTTTAATCGTGCACATGCAGTAACACTTGGTGGCGTAGATGGAACGGCGCTTTCGGGGCTGTTCAGCGTTTCACAGCCAGATGATTACACCGTGCTCTTTACAAAAACTATTTCGGTGGCTGATACTACTGGTCAAATGCATGACTATGTATTTGGTAAACGCTATACGTTTTTACCAGACGAATACATGTACCGCCTTGAAATTTTAATACACAGTATTGATGGTGCGCCGGCACTTGATTTTGCCGGTGCAGCATATACGCTCAGAACGGCGCCACAGATGGGGCCACATTATTTTGCGCGAAACAGATATGAGTATCGTCACTTTATTGGGTACGATGGTCGTAAAGTGCGCAGGGTTCCGGTTGGCACAAATCAATTTAAAGAGTATGAACATGATGTACAATGGATTGGTATTGCCGGTAAATATTTTGAGGCACTTATTGTACCTGAAGATCCAAACATCGTTTATAAAAAATATTATTCTTCACGGATTGAAGTGAATGATTATGCAAATGCACAAGGTTTTTTGGTACGAAAAGCGTATACCGGCAGCGATGTACATGATACATATTATCTGTATTGTGGACCGTGCGAAGAAAAGCAATTAATTCGGTACAACAATGCAGACAACAACGGTTGGCAGCTTTCCAACCGGTATTTAAACAGTACGCTTTCAAGTACGTGGCTTGCATGGCTTGAGACGATTCTCAAATGGATTATGCAGATGCTCTACAAATTAGTGCCGAACTGGGGTGTTTCCATTATCCTTATGACGGTGCTTTTGAAACTTGCACTATTTCCGCTAACGCGCAATCAATCGATGAGTACGCTTAAAATGCAGGCAGTACAACCGCGTATACAGGAGTTGCAGCATAAATACAAAGATAACCCGCAAAAGCTACAGGAAGAGAGCGCAAAACTGTATAAAGAGGCCGGCATCAATCCGATGAGTGGCTGTCTGCCGTTACTGTTTCAATTTTTGATTATTTTTGCCATGTATCACTTGTTCAATAATTATTTTGAATTCCGTGGTGCGTCGTTTATTCCCGGCTGGATTCCAGATTTGTCTGCAGGTGATAAAGTTTATACGTTCAGCCGCTCAATTCCAGTGCTCGGTGATCAGTTGCATATTTTACCGATTATTTATCTTGCTTCGCAGTTGCTGTACGGTGTGATTACGCAAAACGGAGGTACTGCTGCAACGAACAATGGACAGATGAAGTTTATGATGTTCGGTATGCCAATCATATTTTTCTTTATTTTTTACACTGCACCGTCTGGGCTCTTAATTTATTGGACGGTCAGTAACGTCATTCAGTTGCTGCAGCAGCTTATTATCAGCCGTATCATGAAGAACAAAAAGAATGCGACCCCTGTTGATGCAGTAAAACCAGTTATACGCAGTAAACGACGATAACGGAAGGAGATACAGATGGTATATGAGTTTGAGGGAAAAAGCGAAAAGGAAGCCATAGAAAGAGCGGTAAAAGAATTGGGCATAGAGCGCAGTCAATTTGATGTAGAAATTCTTGAGACACAGAGGAATTCGCTGTTTAAAAAAGGCTACGTAAAAATCAAAGTACATCCGGTACAGTTCCCCGATAATGGAACAGCAGAATTTGATGCGCCCGTTTCTTCTGCTGCACGTGCTACAAATATGGTAGTAGACCCGTTGCCTCAAGATGAATTTGAAAAAAAACTTGTTGAGTTTTTATCAACCATTATTGAAAAAATGGGATACGATGCATCAATTAAGATTATGTTCCGAGAAGAACATAAAATCGGGATGAAACTCAATTCGCAACATTCATCGATTTTAATCGGGAGGAAAGGAAAAAATCTTGATGCATTGCAGTTGCTTATGAATGTGTATGCTGGACGGCTGGGGCATGAGGATGTACGTATTGTTCTTGATACGGAGAATTATCGTATTCGCCGAGAAGAATCTCTCGTGCGTCTGGCATACATGACGGCAGACAAAGTCCGTTCAACGCGGATGTCTGTTTTACTTGAACCGATGAATCCCTTTGAACGACGCTTAATACACACTACATTGAATGACATTCCCGATATTGAAACAAAAAGCGAAGGAGACGGTTTATATAAGCAGGTACGCGTTTTGTTTAATGGAGTTCATTAATGCAATTTGCTCATGCGAGGGGACTACTGTGCCGTGTCTGTGGATTTTGTGCCGTATGTATATGTATGTCGTTGATGGGTGCACAAGAAACGCAGACAGCCGTGCTTGAAGATATAGTCGCAGAAGAATATATATCTGCTTTGAGAGAATCGGGACAGGTTGAATATATTCATGAAGAAAACAACGACACTCTTAAGCTGTTACCGAAATCTTCTTATGCGGATATGCTGCTGAACGGGCGAGTCAAAAAAGTACGGGATCGATTGGGCTACGTAACGGAATCACTCTTTTGGGTAAAAAAAGAAGTGCTTGCAGAAAACAGCACCCGTGTTGATACAGTTCCCGACACATCATTAGAAGCTGTTACTCGTGTACTCCGTTCAGCTTCTGCGATGGAAGGTATGCAGTATTATTCTAATTCGCGCAAAGAGTGGAGCGTCCTGTATAAAAGTGTCTATATGGTGAAAGGGGCGAATGACTGGACGCGTATACCTGACGAAAATACAGGGGATGCGAATGGCCAAGTTTCATATTGCTACCAGCATGATCACACCTTTGGCGGCTGTTATTACCGGCTTAATTATTACCAAACAGGTAATGAAGTTGCCGCACTATTTACAAATATTACGTGGATGAAGTATGGTGCCATTCGCGCGGTGAAACCGGAACAGCTTAAAATCAGCATTGTTGTAACGGATTGTGGAGAAGGTTATTTGTTTTACATTGTGTCTGATGCAGATTGTGTGCGTTTTCCGCTTATGACCACGCGCTTAACGAATTCGTTTCGTGCACGCATAGATGCATTGTATAAATGGTTTATTACGCAATTTTAATGCGTGCGGGGGAGAGAATAATTTTCATTTTTTATAGGAGATGATATGAAAATAAAACAATTAGCGGCAGGAATTTTTTTTGCGCTGGTCATTATAACGAACGGAGGTTGCAACGTGTTAGACGGAAAAGAAGGCATCTTTGCAATTATGGACACCGATAAAGGTGAAATCGTGCTGGAACTCTATTATAAGGATACGCCGTTGACGGTAACAAATTTTGTTGGACTGGCAGAGGGAACACTCGATGCGACCGGAGGAAAACCGTTTTACAACGGCTTGAAGTTTCACCGCGTTATCAGCAAGGCAAACCATAACGAGCAGGATTTTATGATACAGGGAGGAGACCCACGTGGGAATGGAACCGGCGGGCCAGGGTATCAGTTTGCGGATGAAATCGTGCAAAAATATACGTTTTCACAACCCGGTGTGCTTGCTATGGCAAATGCGGGGCCAGGAACAAATGGCAGTCAATTTTTTATTACAATAGTTCCAACCCCCTGGCTGAATGGCAACCACACGATTTTTGGCAAAGTGATTTCAGGGCAAAACGTCGTTAATGTAATGCGTACCAACGATGTCATTAAGTCGGTAACGATTGTCCGTCAGGGGAAAGATGCAGAACAGTTTACCGCAACACAGGCAGACTTTGACCGGCTTAAAGACGCGCAATTTACCGAGCAACTTGCAGAGATTGCCCAGCGGTTTCCCGGGTATGAAAAAACTGCAAATGGAATTTTTTATAAAACGACTAAACCGGGCAACGGAACAAAGACGGGACTCGGTAAACAAGTGGCGACGCATTATAAGGGATATTTTATCAATGGTACGGTATTTGATGCCTCTGAAGAGGGGAAACCGCTTTCATTTACAACAGGTGCAGGGCAGATGATCCCTGGATTTGACCAAATGGTGCAAGATATGCAACGCGGCGAAAAACGCACTGTTATTTTACCGCCGGAGATGGCATATGGTACACGCGGTGTTCCGGGAGTAATTCCGGGGAATACTTATCTGGTGTTTGACATCGAACTGATAAGTAATTAAGATTTTTACCGGGAATTTCTATAAGAAGGGCCAATACGGTGTTGTGTTCGATGTTCTAGTCAGGTGGACTGTTATATGGCCACCGTCCACTTGCCCCGTTTTGAAGAGGTTCCGTAGGTGTTTGTCATAGAACAGCTATGTTCTCTGTGTCACCGGATGGTCGTTTGTGTTGCCAAAAATAAAAATATTTTATAAAAGATTTAACTGGTACCGAAATTCATGTTGCCAAATAAAGGCGATATAATCGTGAGCCGCGATTGGGAGACCAGCGCGCTTTGCGTTTCGGTGGCAAGGTATCGATGGCGGCAGGAATAAATCCAAGTTTTTCAAACCAATCTGCTGATTGTGTGGTCAAAATAAACACACTTTCAAGCGATGCTTTTCGTGCGCGGTCAATCAGATAGTGAATTAATTTTTGTCCAACGCCGATATGCGCGTAAGAAGTATCGACGGCAACTGCAGCGATTTCAGCTTGCCGAGTGTCGTATTGATGCAGTGCCGTGCATGCGCGGATACCATCATCAAGTTCATAAACAATATAATCGTCAAGCGTATTCACCAGTTCTTGTTCGGTGCGCGGCAACAGTTTTCCGCTCTGTACAAATGGACGCATAAGCGTCATAACTGCAGGAATATCTTCGAGGCGCATGGCACGGATGCCGCCGTAATTACTTGAATAAATCATTGTTCCTGAACCGAAATCAGAAAATATTTCACAGGGAATCGTGCCATCTTCTGCGCCGTTTATGATGTGTACACGCGCGATTCCTGACCGGCAAGCGGCTTCTGCGAGCGAAAAAAGCGTTAAAATTTTTTCCGTCTGCGGGGTAACAGGATTTGCCTTTTGAAATAAGGCGAGCTCATTGAGATTAAATGAAGGAACTATTCCTCCGGGCAGCGTACCGATTTCTTCTGGTATGACAAACTGCCGACACGAAATTTCCGCATCCATCAGTACAAAAAATAGTTTATCTGCTTGTAGTTGCTCTGCAATGTGCCGCGCAAGTTGCACAGAAGAAATATTGTACGGTGTACCTGTGCTGCTCCAGCCGATGCACGGTACGATTGGGATAAATCCTTGAGAGAGCACGGTGCGTAAGGCATCCGTTTCGATGTGTTCTATTTCTCCGGCGGTGCCAAAATCTTCTCCGTCTACCACACCGATGCCGCGGGCACGTACCCAGTTACCGATAATTGCCGTGATATGGTCAGCGGCGAGCGCCGTCATAACAATGTTTGAAACATCAAATGCAGCCATTTTGATGTGTGGCATAGCGTCATTTGTTGTGATACGAATATTGTTTTTTTCTGTCCATGCGACCTGTGCAGTTTCAAGTACCTGATTGATACGCATCCGAGCACCGGGCACAATGAGTACTTGCAGTCCTGCTGCGTGCAACAGACCGATATCACGAATATGGCTTGAAAACAGCGGAGAGGCAATAACTTCATTTTCTATATAGATAACGATAAGAGCGTTTTTAAAACGCCGTACGTACCGCAAACAGTCACGGATCCGACGTGCGGTTTCATTAAAGATAAGTGTTGGAGCGTGTTCCATCAGAAATCCTAAATCACATAATCAGGATATGTATCGGTACCGGCAAGTTGCTCAAGGGTAATGCCTTCAAGATAGTCATAGATAACTTTTTCTAGACCTTCCCATAATTTTAACGTTGAGCAAATGTCTTTTCGCGGACAGAGATTTTCTTCTGTTTCCAGACATGCTACCGGTGCAAGATTCCCTTCGGTAATGCGAAGGACGGAAGCAACAGTGTATTCCGATGGGGGAAGCGCAAGTTTATAGCCACCTTGCGGACCGCGTACACTGAGCAAGATGCCGGATTTACTGAGCATAGAAGCGATTTGCTCCAAGTATTTTATAGAAATACCCTGTCGTTTGGAAATATCTTTGAGCGGTATAAATGAATTAGAATTCCGTTGGACTAAATCGACCAAAAAACGGAGCGCGTATCGTCCTCGTGTTGATATTTTCATAACATCCTGCGTATCTACTATAATGCAATACGGGCAGTTTGCCAATATTAAATCGACGAACTTCTAACGGTCAGTTTGACTATTTTAAAACAATCCTCAACTGGAAGCAGCTCCTGTGCCGCGCCGTATCAGTTGGTTGTAAAGCGCGTCCAAAAATATCCTTGGCGCGGGCATGTGTAATCTCTGTTGCAAAACTATGGCTCTGGGGCGTCGTACGGGGCACGGTATGCTCGGTACGGTGCAGACTCATGGTTTATCGCATCAGAAGAAGACACGGTATAGCCAATAGACCATGCTCTACGGCAACTCCTTGGGAATATTCATGCAGCGTCTGCCGAGTAAATAACCAGCATAACCGCTATTGCAGTAATGGCCGCATCGGGGGGCTCTAGCTCCCCATCGATGTGCGGTGTTGCTTTGGTTATTCGGAAAAGAGCGGCGTAGACAGATACCGGTCACCCGAATCCGGTAAGAGCACTACAATCATTTTGCCGTTGTTTTCCGGCCGCTGAGCCATTCTTACTGCCGCGTGCAACGCCGCCCCTGACGAAATACCGACAAGTACGCCTTCCGATTGTACAAATTCTCTGGCGGTTAAAAATGCTTCTTCATTTGAAACGGGGATTACTTCATCATACAGAGTCGTATCCAATGTGGCAGGGATAAAACCTGCGCCAATGCCTTGAATTTTATGAGGAGCGGCAGTCCCGCCAGAAAGCACCGGACTGTCCTTTGGCTCAACGGCAACTATTTTTATGGCAGGATTCTTTGACTTGAGATATGCTCCGGCACCGGAAATAGTACCGCCTGTTCCAACGCCGGAAATAAATATATCGACCGCGCCGTCAGTGTCGTCCCAAATTTCAGGGCCGGTCGTTTTTTTATGTATGGCGGGATTTGCCGGATTTTCAAACTGTCCGAGCGTAATTGCGCCAGGCGTTGATTTTCTGATTTCGTCCGCTTTTGCGATGGCACCTTTCATGCCCAGTGTACCATCGGTCAAAACTAATTCCGCGCCGTATATTTTCATCATGGAACGACGTTCGACGCTCATTGTTTCCGGAAGCGTAATGATTACTTTGTAGCCTTTGGCTGCGGCTACTGCGGCAATACCAATGCCGGTATTGCCTGAAGTCGGTTCAACAATCGTTGCACCGGGTTTTAACGTACCAGATTGTTCTGCGGCTTCAATCATTGCAGCGGCAATCCTGTCTTTTACCGAACCGGAAAGATTAAAGAGCTCAAGTTTTGCCACGAGTTTTACTGTAGCGATATTTTTTGCCTTTGCAAAACGATGCAGTTCGAGCAATGGCGTCTGTCCGATGAGTTCTTCCGCACCTTGTTTTATACGATTCATAACTGTCCTCCAAAATAAAGCTGCTGCCTTTTTCCTGTGGCAATTTTTGTATACGCTGCGGGCTGAACGTAACACATATTCTCTGCACAGAGGATCGGTAGCGGTCTCTGTAAGTGTCTATAATGTATAATACACAAATTTCCTATTATGTCAATAGGGTATATATGTATTATAGTGCGATTTTTCGGGCTTTTTTATAGATAGGACGCTTATTTCTGCGCTTGAGCAGCGGCGGCGGTATCGCTGTCATACAACACCGTCGCTATGGTTTCAATGATGCCCGTTGTGATGCGTGCTTTTCTTTGCCGCTGCAACTGTGCGTCATAAGTGTGGTATGCCGCTAAAAACTGTTCATCAGGCAGCCAGTCCTGCGGCGGCTGTATGAGCGAACGCGATGCTTGCATTGTGTCGATGTTTGTAATGCGGCGTCCAGTATCAAGATAAAATAGAATAGCACAGACATCGGGGCAGGACTTCCGGTAATCTGTCGGCGCGTCGTAGTAGGCATCTGTGTATACAGCGATATGTGCGGGAATTTTATACTGTGATTTTTCTGCGTTAAGAAACGAAAAGACAACAGTACTGTCAGAAGTTGATTCTCTTTTATGCGGTTCTCCATATACGGCAAGTAATTCCGTTTCCGTTTTTCCAATCCAGCCAGAGAGAACGCTTGTTTCAAATATTTCAGCCAGTTCGGTATACGCCGTTGTTAGTTCATGTTGTGTTGTGGTTACACAGCCGGTTACCACGACTACTATACCCACCATGGCAAACAACGCGCTATATTTTACCTGATTGTTGTGTATGTGCATACAACGATTTTAACACGCCGATAATGCCTGCGCAACTACCTGATAGCATCGTGCTGTGCGGCGGTTCATTTATTTTTTTGCGTGGTAAAAATTAGAAAATCCACTCCGCAGGGCAAGAGAGTTAGTGCATGCAAACTATCTCTCGTAAAGATACTACAGCGGAGACACTAAAAGCAAGCGGTTTTATCAAATTCGCTTAATGAATGCCGCCGTCTACTGCAATCACTTGGCGCGTGATGTACGACGCTTCTTCCGAAAGCAAAAACACCGCGAGCGATGCAACTTCTTCCGGCGTGCCCGCGCGCGACATAGGAATCGTCTGCATGATGATTTTTTTTGCCTCTTCATTTATTGCGGCAGTCATGTCAGTTTCAATGACGCCGGGCGCAATCGTGTTCACCGTGATGTGGCGGCTCGCAAGCTCCACCGCAAGCGCTTTTGCTGCTCCAATAATGCCCGCTTTAGATGCGCTGTAATTCGTCTGCCCGCGGTTTCCCATAATGCCGCTCACCGAAGAAATAGCGATAATGCGCCCGCGTTTTTTGCGCACCATAGGCATGGCAAGCGGCTGAATCACGTTGAAAAAACTGTCAAGGTTCGTGTGAATGACAGAATCCCAATCGCCGCCCGTAAGCCCCACAAATGTGTTGTCGCGCGTAATGCCCGCATTGTTCACAATGCCCCAGAGCGCGCCGTGTTTCTCGGTGATTGCATCAAGCTTTGTTTTGCAGTCGGCGCGGTCTGCTACATCAAACTGCACAATCTCGCCCGCGCCGTCAGCTGCCGTAATCTGCGAAAGCGTTTCTTCCGATTTTTCTTTTCCGTGATTATAATGACAGATAACGTAGTATCCTGCCTTTGCGCATGCCACTGCAATCGCGCGACCAATGCCGCCCGACGCACCTGTTACAATAATTTTTTTTACTTCGTCTGACATATGTACTCCTTCATAAACTTTGTCGGTAGCCGCGGCGCATAGCTCTCTCATCATTGCTTCCAGCAGTTCCCTATAAATTTAAACAATTCTATTTTACGCGTTTTTACACGTTGCTGGACGTACCTGCGCTGAATAACCGCTCTTTTTTTTCAAGGCGAAACTTTTCTCCTATCCGCCCTTCCGCCGTTCGGTACCCTCATTGCCCGGCAAAGCCGGGCAACAAGCGGCTCCACGGCGGCGCATGCGGTTCGCCGTGTATTACTGTTTTTCGCCAAAGAGCTCCCTAACATCGTCCGTCTCCATTACCGTAATCTTTGCTGTTGCCGCTGGTTCTGCATCTCCGCGGTGCGCATACAACGCGCAGTTGTAGCGGTACACATCGTCGGCACGGTAATCTTCTTTTACATTCATTTTAATTGTGGTACCGTTCTTTAATAGAGGCACAGAAGCCATAAAATCAACGACGCTCAATAAAAAACCGGGGCGTGGTTTCCGTCCGAGTGTTTTGTTTGTAATGCCGGTGAGCGCGGAGATGCCCTGTGCCATAAATTCAAATCCTGCCCAAGATGGTACGCCGTCGAGCGTTTCTTCATAGAAAATACAGTCTGGTGTAATGTCGTACTCGCTTGTAATTGTGTGTTCGAATACGTCGTGCTGCGTTACCCGTGAAAGCAGAAACATCTTTCCTTTATGCGGCAGCAGTGTTTCAAGTTCATCATGTGGAATATATTGATTGACCGTAATCGGTTTCATTATTCTGATGCTCCTGTCAATGTATACGTATATCCGCGGAGATGGTTTGCTATCGTAATGACGTTTCCTGCATATGTTATTGTCTCGATAATTTTATTGCCGTCTCGAATTGTGCGCACAGTAGTTGCACCGCTGGCAGCATCCGAATGGTCAATCGGAACTTCTGTAAAGTTTAATCGTGCGGTTGCGTAAGTTTCATGCAATGCATCTAATGCATAAAATGCATTTTGAAAATCCATAATGATGTATTTTGCCGGTAGTGAATCAGGCAATGCCGTTGCAGAAATCCCATCTGCTGTATAGCTGATTGCCCCAACTTCTGTTCCAAAATCGGAAAGCATCACTATGTTGATAGCGGTTTTATCTGCCGATACGTATGCAAGGATTGAAAAATCATCATCTTTATATGAAAGCTTTAACTGGTACAGCTGGTCAACGGTGCTATCCAGAGCAGAGGGGGGCAACACAGCGACACGTCTGGTATTTGTGATATATACATGGTAAATTGGCGTACCCATTTTTGTTGTTGCGCAGGAAGCGAGTTCTGCAATCAGTATACACAAAAAAAAGGGCACCGCACAAAAACGGGTTAGAAAAACAGTACGCATGTGTTTATTTTAAATGTATCGCTCTGTTTTGGCAAGATAGTACCAGCGGATGTATCTCCGCTGACTAGAAACGGTACACATATGTGCAGCATGCCCGCTAAAACGTGCCGGCAAAATTGTGATATACTGTTTAAAATATTTTCAAGGAGTGTCGTCATGAATCAAAAAGAACGAATGCGTCAAAACCTCCCCTACAAGGCGTGGATGGACGGGCTGGCCGAAGAACGGCAAGAAAATAGAAAACGTCTGTATGAGTACAACAATTTGCCGCCGGAGCGATGGCATGAACAGACTGCTCTGCTCAAACAAATTCTCGGAAAAACGGGCAGCCGCGTTCATATTGAACCGCCGTTTCACTGTGACTATGGCTATAATATTACTGTTGGTGAAGATTTTTATGCAAACTATAATCTTGTCATTCTCGATGTCGGCACAGTGACGCTCGGCAGCAATGTGCTGTGCGCGCCCAATGTTTCCATGTATACAGCGGGGCATCCGATTCATCCTGAGTCGCGCAATTCCGGCTATGAATACGGTATTGACATTGTTGTCGGTGACAACGTGTGGATTGGTGGCAACACTTGTATTCTTCCCGGCGTGCACATCGGAAGCAACACAGTCATCGGGGCAGGCAGTGTCGTCACAAAAAACATCCCTGACAATGTTATTGCAGCGGGAAATCCGTGCCGCGTTATCAGAATGATTACCGAAGCCGATCGGCCGTTTTTTTATAAAGACCGGCAGTTTGATGTAGACGATTTTGTTTTTCCGGCAGTACCGTGAAAAATGCCCGCGCTACAGTGTGTGTCGCAGCGTGCGTTGCAAAAATCCAGCCCGCCATTTCTTACGCGGCATGGCGCTCCGCCGGTTAGAAATGTGCAGTAGACGGCGGGAAACAGGAGCGGTATTTTGAGCCGTGCAGCTCCATGCGACTTCTGGATATGCCGCTAGAATAGTGTGCAGATAAACGCGGTGGTCAACCCTAAAAAAATCGACAGTCCGAGTAAATGCACCGGTACGAATGTGCTCAAAGCCAGCGCTCCGAACGACACTGCGGTCGTCAAAAATGACAATAATATAGCGAACGGCTCAAGTTTTCCGAATTCAGTTTTATCGTTGCGTTTATCGTTTTCTATCAGATAAATGACGTAATCTAACCCAAGCCCAAAAACTAAAATCATTCCCGTTATCGAAAAAAACTCAAGCGGTATTCCTGCCGCTGCAAAGACGGAAACGATAACAAGCACGATAAGCAATGGAATAGAAACTATTCGCAACGTATTTTTCCACGAATAGAAGAATTTTAGTACAACGAATATTACGATGTATGCAACGCCGAATAATATCAAAATTGTGTGCGTCAGATTATCTAAATCGGTGCTTACATCTGCCATTTTGTCTTGAAAGTAGACGTTAGGATCGCTGTCCGCGAGCGCAATGTACGCTGCTGTATCGGTAATGGACGCCGGCAGCACGATTGAATAATATTTTCCGTCGATTTTCCCCAGCCATGCTAAACTTAACGATGCGCGTAGATATTCAGGCACAGCGGTACTTTCCGGCGTAATAAAATCAGTATGCGACTGTTCAAACGCCTCATTAAACTGTTCCGCACGTGACGGACTAAAACCTAAATCTGCATATTGTTGTTCCGCATAGGGTAATAACAGTGCAACTGCCGCACGGGAACGTTTCTGTGCTGCCTGCGACGGAATAAACAGCGACGTTGCCAGATATCCGCCGAGCGGCTTTCCTTCATTTATTTTCCGAAGCTCCGCGGCAATGTGTTCTTCTCGCTGCAAGACTTCTTCTGCGCTATCTCCGCTGACAATGAACCAGCCGCGTGGATCATACTGTAGAATTTTCTCTGCGATTGCGGCATCAGTCGCGAGCCGTCCTTCAATCGTGTACAGCGAACCGACATCATTTTTTATTATGATGTTTTTATGAAAAATACCGAGCGTCAAAAGAGTACCGATAAAAAACACAATCGTTACTATCATTCCGGCGCGATGTCGTTTTTTTTCTGGTAGACGGTGGTAATATTTCATTATTTTTATAGAGCGATTTTTTTTCGGTATTGGCAGTAGCGGATAGAGGCAGATAACTGTGAGGAATGAACTTAAAATACCGCTCAATGAAAATACGGCCATTTGTTTTAGCAGATTGAACGGCGCAAACACGAGCATCAAATAACAAATTTCCGTAGAGACGAGCGACAACAGCAGCCCGACTACCAAATGATTTCTGATGCTCGTACCGGTTGGAAGCGTGCTGTTCCCTTTCCAGTTGATAAAAAAATGTAAACTATAATCGATACAGGAGCCGATGAGCGATGTACCAAACACGAGTGTCAGTACTGAAATTTTTCCGAATATAAAATGCGTCAATGAAAACGCTGTTGCAATTGAAATCAAAATGGAAACAACAGATGCCACAATCGGCAAAGGTGTTCCAAACACAATCAGCAGCACTATAATGAGCATAGCGAACGCTACCGTGGAAATCAATGAAATTTCGCTTTGCGCCGATGTAGAATTTTTGTGACTGTAGAACGGCGTGCCAGAATACACAATACGGGTTCCAGTATTTTCGAGTGGCGTGCACACGTCATAGATAAGTGTTATTCCGTTTGCCTTGCTCGCAAGTGCTGCCCCCGATTTACTCAGTACGCCGCTTATCATTACGTACCATTCATCGTTATAAAATGATGCGAGCACGCCGTCCTTTTGTGACATGGCCGTACGCGAATTCTGTGATGCCTGCACATAGTTTTGCAGTGTATAGTCGCCAAGCATAAATGGGTCATTTTCCAAATCATCAAACGAAGAAAACGTGAATGCTCCGTATGCTTTGGCAAGCGCAGTATGTGCAAATTGCTCTGCACCTTCCGGCGCGGTGATTTCGGCTATGGCGGCAGCATCAAGTAAGTTCCAGCGATACTGGTGTACGTAGTCGGACATCGCACTTAATGCGCTGCTGTCAGAGTAGAATGAGATGGAAGAAAAATATTCGCTACCTTCAAGTTGTTCATATATATATTGAGCGTTCGTTTTTGCAACGGCAAAGTCTTTATTCGCCACTAAAATATATACTTTTTGGCCGAGCTGTTCTGTCAGATATTCATCGGCGGCGTTCATGCCTTTGTCGATGTTTGGCTTTGGAATCATATTGAACAGGTCGGCGTCTATTGTGAGCGGTCTGCCGACATTGAGTGAAATCAAAAAAGATAAAATGATGACTGCATGGAACAGTATCCAAACAGCAGTGTACAATTTATTGCGCGACAAACGCGGCACGTTGTTCATCAGTGAGTGCTCCCGGATATTTTTGATTTGACAGTATATACGTAATGGTGCTTCCTGCCGGCTCTTCTACAACGATGGTCGTTAATACGGCATCGCCGCTGTTCATCGTGCCGTGCACCGTAACTGACTGCATAACGGCTTCCATACTTGAGTCACGAGGGGTCAACCGCGCTTCCCACTCGGTGCCCTGTACGTTAAACGCAACGGAAAAGTTGTCCTCAATCTGAGAAATATCTCCCGCAAAAACACCTGTTAACGCGGATGACATACCGGTAAACATTTGATTCCCGGCAGCTTCAATGACAGTCCGTTTACCGTCGGGCATTATCTGAACAATAGCGGTTGTGCCGATGACAATCGTTGACGGGAACGGCTTTTGCGTGTCCCAGATGATGCCTTCACGGCTGAATATGAACGTTCCGGTTGAAGTAAGCGTCCGATTCCGTATTTTTTTAATCTGCGTAAAATCACCTGTTGTTACCTGTCGTTTTGCCAGTGATGCAGTAACCGTTTGCAATGTTACGTTTTGTCCATATACGCACGCCATACCAAGTAGTGTAATTGTAATGATTATATTCATCCGTCTCGTCATATTCCATTCTCCTAAAAAACAAAAATCATACGTAAACCGTTTATATGAACGATTTACGATTTTGTTCAAGCCATCGCGCTGTGTGCAACACTTGCCGCTCCTGCAACAGTATGGAGCAGCCTATAGCCGCTTTTACCCAAACCGATGCGAGCTGCATGCTGCGTACTTTCTGCCTGTGCTGTCAACCTATCGGTTGTGGTAGTATATTTTATACGCACTCCGCAGACGGTTTTCATGTATTCAATGCGCCGCTTTCTAACCACGTACCGCATTGCCATATTGCAACGATGACACATATATTACTTGCATGTCAACAACAGGAAACGAATAGCCAGCTTGTTCCACAGCTGAATAATCACCCCTACCCTTTTTCCCACCGGACGCATCGGGTCTATTCCCTGCATTAATAGAGTTTCTGTACGCTACAACGCGCATGAAATCGACATCAAGAAACTCGACAGTACGGTTTTCATCGAAATACCCGCGCCACCATTAACTATACTCTATTATTCTAAAAAAATATACTGAAAAAAGGATACGAAATAGCGGATTTCTTAAAAATTATCGTTAGGGCAATATACGGCAACACGACATCAATGCGCTCGGAGCACGCCAAAGGTGCCGGTAGAATACGCTTTGTCTGGAGTGATTGCGTCGGTAAGTGTATACGAAACGATTTCCCGGCCGCTGTCGTATTCAAGGGAAAGCGTTACCGTTGTGTCGGGGCGAATCGGTGCGGAAAACTTTATACGCTTGATGTACGGTACCGTGCGGGCTGTGCCGAAGTATTTTTTAGCGAAGCGTGTTACCAATTCAAATTGCGCTACTGCGGGAAGCAAATGATATTGTGGAAAGTGTCCGTCAAAAAAATCGCTGGTAGCAGGAATCGTAAAAGACAATACACACCGATTCTCTGTGCAGGAAAGAACGGTCTCATCATTGACATTGTGCAGATTCATATACAATTTCTAAAAACGGCGCTGCTGCTTGACAATTCAGATAACAGCGCCAGTGTACGTATAGTTACGTGTTCTGGGTCAGTGGGAAAAGTGCGTCCACCACATCTTGGATTGTTTTAACCGATTTAAAAATTGCCGGATCGATTTTTCCCGGGACAACGTCTTTCATTTTGACGATTAAATCTATGGCATCGATTGAGTCTAAATCAAGGTCGCCACCCAACTGTGCATCCGGTGTAATCTTTTCCGCTTCGATTTCAAATTCGTCCACAAGAATTTGTTTTACTTTGGTAAAAATTTCATCTTTTGTCATTGTTTCCTCCTTAAAAATAGACAATAGATAAATCAATTATAACAAAAATTATGTACGGAAAACAATACCGTTAATACAAAATGAGACACAGCTGCTGTTATAAAAAATCTGCACCGTTTACGTGCACTTGTTATTATGTGACGTATCAAGTTGCTGATTCAGCGGCGGTATATGAAGTATATTGACATTATGTAAAGCTGCGTCATAACAGGTATCTTTTTTGATTAGAGAAAATTAGAGAAAAAAATACGTTTGGATAAACAAGCCCGAAACGGGTATGTTGCCTGTTTGAAAACCGGCCCTGGGCGATACCATCTACAAGACTTCTGCTGTAGATAATTGTGACAGGCAAATCTCTTTATACACAGCGCATGTGGCGACCAATTCTGCGTGCGTTCCAAAGCCAACTATTTGACCGTTGTCAAGCACGATGATGCGGCCGGCGGAGCGCACCGCAGATACTCGCTGTGAAATTATGAATACCGTCATGCCGGAACTATCAGCGTGAATCGCTTTTCGAAGCGCAGCGTCAGTTGCAAAGTCGAGTGCAGACGCGGCGTCGTCAAGGATGAGTACGCGTGGTTTTTGTACGAGTGTTCGTGTAATCGAAAGCCGTTGCTTTTGTCCACCGGAAAAATTTTTTCCTTGCTGTTCAACGGTGGCAGAAAGTCCGCCATCTTTTGCAGCGATGATTTCTGCCGCCTGCGCTGTTTTTGCCGCGCGCATCAAGTCTTGATCGGTTGCGGATTCGTTTCCCCAGCGCAGATTATCTGCAATCGTTCCGGAAAACAGCTGTGCGCGTTGCTCTACGATGCCTATGGTTTTTCTGAGTGATTCAAGCGAAAACGATGTGATATTTTTTTTACCAAACAATATTGTTCCTTCGGTAACATCGTACCGGCGCGCCATCACATGTGCGAGCGTCGTTTTTCCAGAACCGGTGCCGCCGATGATACCAACTGTTTCTCCTGCTTCTACAGAAAAACTGATGTCGGCTAGAGCGGGGGATGCAGCTTCAGGGTAGGTGAATGTTACGTTTGAAAACTGCACGGTGGGAATAACGGCGCGCGCATCTTCGGTACCGTCTATAAGCGATGTTTTTTGCAGAAAAACGGCACTGACTCGCTTGGCGCATGCCGCTGCTTTTGACAGTAGAATAATCAGATTCGCAAGCTTTAAAAGCTCCACCAATATTTGTGAAATATAATTTACCAGCGCAATAACCTGCCCTTGAGTGAGAGAACCGACATTTACCTGTACAGCGCCGGTATACAGAACGCCCACCAGTCCCATATTGATGACAGCGTACGTCAGCGGATTCATACAGGCGGAAATATGCCCGACGCGCACCTGCTCTTTTGCGAGGGATTCAACGGCGACCGTATATTCGTGCTGTTCGGCCGATTCTCGTCGGAATGCTCGCATCACTCGAACGCCCGAAAGATTTTCCGCTGTTTTCTGCAATACGCCGTCGAGCTTTTGCTGTACACGGCGGTACAATTTGATCGTGCCGCGCATGATAAAAAATACAATTACCGACAGTACCGCTACCACAAGTGTAAAGAGTACGCCTTCTACTCCTTTGACCGTATACGCCATCACGAGTGCGCCGGCCACGATAAACGGTGAGCGCAGTACTAGTCTGAAAAACATGTTTACGCCGTTTTGGATTTGCACTGTGTCGTTTGTGAGCCGGGTGATAAGTGTTGACACGCCGAGTGTCTCTGCACGGGATAGTCCCATCACATGCCGGAACAAATCATCGCGGAGATCCGTGCCAAATCTAGTTGCTGCTTTTGCCGCAAAGTATTGCGCTGTCACCGCGCTTATCATACCGACTGTTGCCATGCCAACGAGCAGTATTCCCTGTTGAACGATGAATGCACGGTTGTGAGTTGCAATGCCTATATCGATAATTCGTGCCACGATGAGCGGCACAATCAGTTCAAAACACGCTTCAAGCAGCTTAAACAATGGTGCTAAACATGATTCAATTTTATAGTGTGCCAGATATTTTAGCAGCGAACGCATAAAACATATTTTAACTTTTCGTCGGACAATACACAAGATTGCATGTTGCTTTATTACGATTTCAGTGCGCATTTTCTCTTTTCTGCTTTACCGTGCCATAGGCCGATGTACGCATAGGCGGCAGGTGACGCGCAGACTGCTTTTCGGTAAGATACGAAAAGGTTTTGTCGTAAAGGATAGTGTATGTTTTTTTCAAAAGTGTGTAAAAATCAGCAGGCGTGCATGCCATATATGCCATGTAGGGGGCGATGCATGCTTTATCGCACAGCATATATTCTTTTCGGAATATTGTGTATGGACAGTATTTTATCCTGCTCCCGTGCTATTAGGCCTGAAACGCGATTTGCGCTCGGTACTGTCTGTACGGTCAATCTGTATAACGACGGAACGAAAAAACTATACGATGAAATCTTTACTCGTATCGACCGCATCGAACAAGCGGTGAGCGTTACTATTCCGACTTCAGCAGTTTCAGCGATTAATGCTGCTGCGGGAAAACATCCTGTTCCCGTTTCACGCGATGTGCTCACAGTCGTACAAGCGGCGATTTCGTATGCGGAGTTGACTCAAGGGGCATTTGATCCGACCATTGGGCCACTCGTCAAATTGTGGGGAATAAATACTGATACTGCGCACGTGCCGTCGTCAGCAGAAATCGATGCCGTATTGCCACTTATTAACTGGCGCGATGTTGCTGTATCGGTCAATTCTTTTTCGCAGCAACAGAGCAACGCTGCTGCTAGCGCATCGGAAGAATTGGCGGGAACTGTTTTTTTGAAGCGCGCTGGAATGGCGCTTGACCTTGGCGGCATTGCAAAAGGGTATGTTGCAGATGAAATCATTCGCATATTACGGGCACGGAAAGTTAAGCGCGCCGTCATCGATCTTGGTGGAAATATCTATGTGTTTGGTACGAAGGCAGACGGCAGCCGCTGGCGAGTAGGTGTAAAAAATCCTGTTAATCCCGATTCCCCCCCCGCGCTGATGCTTTCGCTTGATAGTGCAACGGTCGTTACGAGCGGTGTGTACGAACGGTTTTTTGTAGCCGACGGCATCCGCTATCATCACATTTTAAATCCATTCACTGGTTATCCTGCAGATACCGACGTGCTGTCAACAACCATCGTCAGTACAAACAGCATGGCATCCGATGCGTTATCAACAAGTATTTTCCTGCTCGGTGTGGAAAACGGTATAGAACTGTTGCACCGTATGTCGGCAGAAGGTGATTCACCGAACAGCGTTGTGCACGATGGCGTAGATGGCATATTTATCACGGAAGATGGAATTGTAGTGGCAACAAAAGCTTTGGAAGGACGATTGAGTATAACGCACTCCTACGCTGGAACACTGGTGTTTCGGTAAGTTATTTGTTATACGATACGTATTCGGATACGTGTTCTTACTATGCCAGCGATATGCCGTTTTACAGAGAATGTGCAGCTGCACGTCTGTGCTGTCTTTTGCTTCTTGCTGTTGTTTTTGTTTTTCGCGCGTTATACACGATTCGTATGGAAGTTTATTAGGTAATGCGCCGTCTGTATTTCGGTGAAGCAAAATAGTGCCCCGTTTTTACGGGGCACTATTTTCTAGAATATATTATGCCGGAATCCAACAGACCATTGCGGGATAACGTTTTTCGATATGCTGACGTTCCTGACATCGGTTGAAACGAACCACAATGAAAACTCTCCGTAAAAGGCAAATGTTTTGAATACTTTTCGTTTCTTCAGTGTTATGCGCGGGAATTCCATTTGGGCGATGAGTGCAGAAAGAATCTGCGCCGTGCCGGTTGCCGATTGATTGAAGAATGAAAAATTTGCACCGACTGCGAACGATGCGGAAAGCCATTCAAAATTGCGACCAAAGAGATACGCAAATGGTATGGACGCAACGTTTGCCATAAGTTTTATGCCGACTATACTGTCGCCGCCAAAGCGCAATTTTGATTTTGTTGGGTCAAATATATCTCGCTGCGCTTGAGTGAATTGTCCCCACTGAAGTTGCACTTTGACAATATCTCGGAAAAATGTCAGACCGACACCTATGCTAAAAAGCGTGGCTCCCCATACACTTGCATCGATGTATAATCCTTGCACAAATGATGGAATCCCATAGAACGCTTTGTCGCCTTTACGCAGCGCGAGCGTAATATCTTGCAGCAGAATGTTGTCGGTTGCAGTGCCGGCATACACCAGCTCTTGATTGTAGTGCCCGCCGCTCCGTGGTGCTATAAGATGTATGGACGGATGCGTATTATCAATAGACACAATCGTACGCGTAACGGCGACTTCGCCGTTTGCCATCGTTGCGCGAAGCAATAGAAAATAGAAACCGTCTTCCAAATCTTCATTTTCGATGCGGTATTTCCATTTTGCTTTTTTTGACAGTGGAGAAAATGTTTTGCCGTTGTTAAAACTAATTTCAACTTTTGAAAGCTTTTTCAGTTGAATCGCTTGCCTAACTTCAGCCGGTGTTGTTTTGTTTTTGAGCAATTCCTGTTCTTCTGCCGAAACTGCATATCCTGCGGTACCGCGAATATGCGGGCGGTCAATCGCAAAGTCACCATATGTAAAGTTGTCTATAGTAATCCACGGGCCGTAGGGCGAATAGGTAAGCGTCTGTGTGCGTGACGTAATCCGTTCTCCGGATGCAAGCGTGGCGACGACTTGATACGAATGGCGGCCTTCACCGAGTAATTCCGAATCAATCGAAAATTTAAAGAAATCATTTGTTGACGGTGCCGTTTCTGCTATGTTAACGTTGTCAACTATCAGATACAATGATTCAACCGGTTCTTCTGACGACGTTGATCCGTAGATGTCGAATATACCTTGTTTGTGTTCACCGTCAAACGGATAGAGCACGTCAACTGTGGCAGTTACTTTGTTTTTATTCAGTTCAATGTTACAGGTGCGCCGTGTCGTGTTTCCTGCGTTGTCAATGGCGGTTACTTCTACATTGTAATAGCCGTTTGGCAGACGATGTATGTCGATGACGTCGGAGGTGATGGTATTTGTGGCGAGCGGTCGATGTTTGAATTCGTTTGGAATGGGATGTCCTTCAAGCGAGAACAGCGATATATACGCTTCGGCAATACCGATGGTGTCATATATTTCTCCGGAAAAAAAGAGTTCGCCGGTTGAAATCGAATCGTTCATGGGGAATGCGATTTCAAGATGCGGCGGATTGTTGTCAACGCCAACAAGATGAGAAAACACGCCTTCTATACCGTAGTTATCTGTCATTTTGACGAACAACACCTGATATGAATCAGGAATAGCACGCGTGTCAACTGAATATGTCCATTCGCCGGTATTTTTCCGTATGGCGGACACATCATTATACGTTCGTCCGTTGTCCAAAGAAATCTGCACTGTGTTAATGCCGTTTCCGTCGGTTGCTATGCCTTTGATTTCAACTAGACCATGCATCATGGTTTCAATCGTGGGAGATGTGATTTCTCCTTTCGGCTCATCGTGTGAAATGCGGAAAGTACGCTTTATCTCATCGCTTCGTACGCCGTTGATGTCTGCCGCATATATCGTTACGGAATGTTCATTATCACTGATTTCAGACAGCGGTACGGCGATAGAAAAACTCGTGCCGATTTCAGGAAGCGCTTGATATGGTTGGTCGTCAATTCGGTAATAAATCGTTGAATGGCCGTCATCATCATATACGAGTCCGGAAATAGTAAAATCCCGTGTGATTACTTCATTTTCGGCAGGGATGTGTATTTCCACTGCCGGTTTGTCGCTTTCAGCGTCAAAATTAAAGTCGTATCGATTAATGATAGTCACATTACCAGCGGCATCAGTGAATTCAAAACGCGGAGAATTGGTAAACGGTTGGTCATCTGTACCGATGTGTGTAGTTATAAACGCACCGCGGGACAGCTCTTTTTTGCTGCGTTCACCGCGCTCGCTATATGTTGCTTCACTAAGCGGACTTGCATCGCGCACAGAAAAAGCGATGATATTTTCGCCGTTGATGGTCTCGCCGTCAGTCGGCATAATAATCTGTACTTCCGGGGCGACGGTATCTTTTGTTATGGCGGAATAGGTGTATGACTCGTTCCCTGCATTGTCTGTAACGCGTACATCCAGCAGTACCAGACCGTCAGGAACAGCAGCGAGCGGAATGTCTTGACTGAACGTTACTCCGGTTCGCGGGCCAGAGAACGGAATATCGGCCCAATGCTCGCCGCCGTCAACTGAATATGCGATTGATTTGATACCTGAGGTACCCGTTGCAGTACCTTGCAATTTGACCGTGGTGTTTGTGTACGCAGCAACCGTTGGCGAAATCAGATGTATTTCCGGTTTGGATGAGCTTACCGTAATATTAATCGGTGCTGACGTATAGGTAACCGTTTGTCCGTCTGTTATATGTTCGCTTACCTGTACCACGATGTTGTTGTACTGACCTTCGGCAAGCGCTTTGAGTTTAATGACCTTCCCATTTTCTTCGAGAAACAGATTGTCGTTCGGTGTGGCAAGCTGTGCGCTGATTGCGCCGGGGACGTTTGCGTAAAAAACAACGGGCATATTGGTTTGAACGGTATATGAACGCGTACTCTGTGTGTACGGGGTATCTGTAGGAATCAGCGGGTAGATACGCCGCTCGTCGTTGCCGGAAAATATTTCTGCGGGGCGCACGATGTGCAACGTTCCCCGGATTGTTTTTGTCGCTTTGCCGGCGCGGATGGTTAAAGCGATATCCGTGCTGCGTGCTGGTAGATTTTCGAGCGGAATGTCCGCTGTATAGCGGGAGGAGCCGTCCTCTAGTTTGGTCAGTTTAGCAGAGCCGCTCTGTACCGCTGCACCACCAGGCGCATTTTCGCCGGTGATTTCGTATTTAGCGCTGCTTACCGCCGCTTCGGTATCGATAATGGCGGTGAGTGTTGCAGACGGTTTTAGTTCAGCGTCAAGGGTAACGATTTTTCCGTGTGCGTACGGTTCTCCATCTACTGAGGCAAAAAACACGGCAAGGTCAGCTTTTTCCTCATCGCTGCGGACATTTAAAACGAGCGGACGAGAATCGAAAGAGAATTGCCTGCCTTGAATGGTCGTTGTTACGCGGACAACTGACTGGCCGGAAGCGCCGGTTGCATTGGGGCGTGGTCGAATGGAAATGGTGTTGTCTGTAAACGTAACGGTTGCAACAGAATTCTGCGGAACAAAGGCAACCGAATCAATTTTTCCACCGATAAAATATCCGGTAAGCGGAAACAATTCATCAAGTGTGACGCTTCCGTCTGCCGCAATATCGCTGTCATCGAATACAACGCGCGGTTCGTCTACTTCAATTTTAGTGGTGTTTTTAATATACAGTACGGTTTGCTGTGAGACCGAACGGTTCTGTGCGTCTGTAGCGCGTACGGTTACGGTCACTACGCCCTTCGGCATAGCATCGTCAGAAAGCGGTATAGAGACGGTTACTTGAGAAGTGTTCACGTCATACGAATGGGAATATGCAGTGCCGTCATTTACGCGCCAGTCGATGTGCGTGATGGTGCTTCCTGCGGAAACCGTGGTTTGGAATGTAGCATTGCTTTCCGGATGCACTTCGGTGCCATCAATAGCGGGAACTGCTTTGCGGTTCGTGATGATTTCTGGCGCGCCAAACGTTGGCAGCGTTCCTGATGTAACGACAGAAACCGAGTGTCGGTCTGATTCATTACCATCTACATCGAGCGCAGTTACTGATAGGACGTGTTTGCCAGCGGCGAGCGTTGCACTGTCGATGTCGAATAAATATGCGCCTTGTGTAGATAATTCGCTGTGGTCTTTGCCGTCAACTTGCAGGCGGACGGACTGTATTGCGTTGTCATCCGTAGCAAAGCCACGCACGATTATTCTGTCAGTTTTCGGCGTAAAAACATTGTCAGTACGCGGTTCTGAGAGCGTAATGTGTGGCTTGCTTAAACTTTGATTTAATTGAATAAGGCGCGTGCACGTAGTTGTATTGCCGGTGCCATCGGTTGCCGTTATGGTAAAACGTGCGCTCTTTTCTGACCAGAGCGATGTATTGAATTCGTGCACCCAGTAAGGATTACCTGGGATAATGTCGAGTTCTCCAGACTGTTTTCCGAACGTATATGTCAAGCGTGAAATACCGAGCGCATCTTTAGCGCGTCCAGCGATTGAAAACGTTCCGCTTTGCACTTCGTCTACATGCGGCCACAGGATTTCGAGCTCCGGATCAGTATTGTCCACATAGAAGAGGAACGAATAGATGCCCGATGAACCGGCCGTATCGACTGCGCGGAACCACATAACGTGCGGCCCGTCGGAAAGCTCTTTGACGGTGTTGATTTGAATCTGAAATCGTGCGGTATCGGAATTTTTGCGGCTCTTTAATTTTACCGGATACTGTACTGTATCGTTGTCAAGCGAATAGTGCAATGATGCTATGCCGTTGCCGTCGATAACCGTACCTTGAAAGCGAACGGTGCCGTTAGCGATTGTCCCCATGCCGTGACTTTCTATTGCGGTGACGGGCGCTTCCCTGTCCAAGTTAAACGCAACTGTAATCGGTGCGCTTGCCGTACCGTTGATGTCATAACCGATTGCGCTCACCGTGTGCGTTCCCTCTGAAAAAGAACTCGTGTCTATATAATATGACCACATCTCTTTGCCTTCTGCACGAACGGGCTCCCGTTTATTGCCGTCTATGATGAGTTCAACATAATCTACGGCATCGTCGTCAAAACAGGTGCCGACTATATTCAGATCGCCAATGATGCGCATGTTTGGTACCGGATTCATAATCGCTACAACGGGCAAATCGGATTTTGGATCGATGTATATGTTATACGGACCGGCAAACGACTGATTGCCTCCCCCGTCGGTTGCTGTAACGAGGATGTTGTATTTGCCGGATTTTTTTCTGGTGATATCGATGCTTTCCTGCCAGCTGTTCAGAGAATCGACTTGTATAACGTCACCCCGTCCATGTGCCCATAACGAAAATTCAGAAATTGCTACTATGAGCAAAATACACATTTTCTTCCACATTTTGTTTCTCCTGTTGTGTTCGTTGTTTTAGTTGGTGTGTAAAAAAGCAGCTTGCTTGCGATACACACGTACGTAAACGGGTTTGCAACGCATACCCGAAATTAAGATGGACGGTATCAGTGTGGCCGTTCATCTTACCATCCCGTAATTTTGGGCAACGAACAATGCGTCAACACCGGGTATTGCTACCAACAGTGTTTCTGTCATCACATAAAAGAATGCAGTAAGCAACGTGTTGTGACGCATATGCGTAAAAAAGCGAATTTGACAGCAGTTTTTCTGCGTACAACCATAACGGTAAGGTCATACGCTGTTTGTAATGTGCTGCTCAACGGTCGCCCGATATTTATCTTCTGTACGGAAAGAAGTTCATTTTTTAGCTATCCCAGAAAGATAATTTATTAAATTTTACCCCATGTATAAAAAAATTGCAACAAATTTTGATACCGTAATACCTTTTTAAGCTATTTTGGCTTACCGACGCGTTATAAACTCCCCAGTAGGCAAAAGATTCGCTGCTTTTTATAATCAAACGGTATGGAGCTCGGAAAAGTTGCCGTTGTGCTGGTGCATCCGGAAGAAAGCCGCAATATCGGTGCTGTGTGTCGTGCGCTTGCAAATAGCGGCATGACAGATTTGCGGATTGTAGGGAACCGGCCGGATTATGATGACGAAAAAGTGCGGATACTTGCCATTCATGCGGCTCCGCTGTGGGAGCGGGCGCGATTTTTTGAATCACTCGATGTTGCCACTGCTGACTGTACGCTCGCCGTTGGTACAACACGTCGCCGGGGCAAAAATCGGAAGGGGAAACTGCTGTTTCCGGAAGAGTGTGCACCGCTTGTGAATGCCAGTACCGCACACGGTGGCACGGTGGCGCTGGTGTTCGGTAATGAGCGTACCGGTTTGACCGACCAAGAATTTAACGTCTGTACGCTCGGCGTTACCATACCCGCGGCAGAACAGTTTGCATCGCTCAATCTTTCGCATGCAGTACAGATTATGTGTTATACGCTGTTCCGCGAAACAACGCGCGGGTATGGCGGCTATACGCCGCTTCCGTTGTCGCGCATTGACTTAACGGTGTCATGCATAGCGGATAATCTACAAAAAATCGGTTTTTTTAGTGTGACCGGCAGAACGGCGATGGAGCGATTTTGGCGCAGCCTTTTGTCGCGAGCAGCGCTTTCAGACAGCGAAGCGCGATACATCGAAAAAATTTTTACAAAAATTGCCGGACTCGCATCTAAAGGTACATAGCCGTGTCATACTATTTCTTCTTCAATAAAAATATGTTCAGGCAAAATCATTGGATCAGGACACAGCGCACACGAACGTTCAATACAATTTTTAAGCTCGCGAACATTGCCCGGCCAGTTGTAGGCTTCAAGTTTTTTTAGCGCTTCTGCTGAAATCTGTTTTTTATTGGTTTCCAAAAGTGAATAGACTATGGCCTTTATGTCCTCACGGTGATGGCGGAGCGGCGGGAGCCTGACGGGAAATGTTGCAATGCGGTAATACAGATCTTTGCGGAATTTTCCTGCTTTTATGTATTCTGGAAGATTCGCATTTGAGGCACAGATAATGCGAACATCAGACTTTTTTTCTTTATCTGAACCAACGCTGTAAAATGATTTCGTGTCGAGTACGGTCAACAATTTTGCTTGTAGCCGTAATGACATTTCTGCAATTTCGTCCATAAAAATTGTTCCGCCATCTGCTTCTACAAAAAATCCTGCGCGTTTTACGGCATCAGTGTATGCTCCGCGTTCTGTTCCAAATAGCTGACTTTCTGCAAAATGTTCCGGTACGGTTGCCATGTTTATTCTTAAAAATTTTTTTTCTTTACGACGAGAATTTTCGTGAATCATCCGTGCGGCAACAGATTTGCCCGTACCGCTTTCTCCCAGCAGCAGAATAGTCATATCTTGTGCTGCAGCAACGGTGAGCATATTTTTCATAGTATACATTGCTTCTGATGTACCGATAAATTCTTCAAATCCTGAAATGCTTTTGTAATAGCGCCTCTTGTTTTCTGCGATGGGCAGCTGAACGGGATGCTGTGTAGTGGAAACAGTGCGTTCAATGATGTGACGAAACAAGTCGATGTCGCATGGAAACGGGATTGAAATAGTACGGGGCAATCTATGCGGGGTGCGCTGTTCGGTGTACGAATTATGCGTGAGGAAAATTATCGTTCCGTTAAATGCAGGAATGCCTCTTTTATCTGCATGCATAATGTCATAATCGCACGAGTTACAGTCAACAATCAAAATTGCAGTAAAAAATGACAATACTTCTGCACATTCGGTGCTGTTGGAAACAATGAGTACGCGAAAATCAGGTTCAAGCGTATGTTGACAAAACCGAATGACTTCATGGCGATGCGTAACAACTACAATTTGCGTGCGCACAGGAAAGGTATACATTTCACTAGTGTGGTATCCCTTCTGATGAAAATTTATTTTTTAAACAACCGATACCATATAAGGATTAGTATATACCACAAAAATGGAAAGAGCAAAAAAAATTTTAATGGATTTCGACTTATTTCAGTAAAAATTTCTGTTCCCCGGTCGAATGTTTTTTCATCAATCCTTTTGATACGTTCAGAAAAAATTCCGAATGCATCGCGATAGTAAAGAAAAATACTTGAAGAAAACTGATTGCGACGTTCGTATGCCCAGCAGTCTTTTTCTTTGATGCCTTCACTGATGAGCACCAGCGACGGCGATGCTTTGTAAATAGCCTCTATGATATTATCCTCTGTGTACTTTGGATAATATCCTGTGTGTCGTCCGAGAATTTTTAATGCGGGAAACGTTGTGCGCACGTTTGTTTCTGCTTTTCGTAATGTTTCAAGTCGCCCGCCGAGCAGATAGAGCGATTTTAAATGTGACTCAAGAACAGAAAGAATATCTATCATTGTAGTGAACGGATTATGGCGAAATGGAATATGTTTTTTTAAAATGCGAGCGCCCCACAAGATGCTTTTTGAAACAGGAAGCACGAGATCTGCATTGTGAATGCACTTTGCGTAATCGCTTTTTCCTCGCGCTTTGAGTAGATCCCAGATAGACAGAAAAACGATTTGCTTTGTCCCCGGCATCGCCAAAAGTTCGAGCATGGCCTCGTCAAGCTGTTCCGGGGAACAGATGCTTACTGGCACGCCGATAATATTGATTCGTTCAAATTCCATGTCGTTCGCTCCAAGACCGCTGATTGAAATGCGGCAATTCCGTACAGAGCCGCTGTTTCACAGCGTAAGATGTTTCCGGCAAAATGTACCGGTACAAATCCATGTGTCTGCAATACGGCGCATTCTTCCGGACTGATGCCCCTTTCGCAGCCGACTGCAATCGCACCTTTTTGTAACAGCGGGTGTGCTGCTGCTATTTGATGTATTGTTATGGCGGATTCCTGCCGCTCATATAGTACCGCTGCGGCGATGTGTTCCGCAGGGCAATCAGCTGTTGCTTCGTGCCATCGCGTCATTGCAGCGGACAGCGGCAGCGCTTCGGTAACCGTAGTGGCAATGGGCGAACCGCTTTGCGTCCGTGCCTCACGGATAATCCGTTCAATTCGCTCTGAGCGGCCGCGGGTAAATGCTGCAACGCTTCCTGCCTGTGAATAAGCGCCCACTACCGGTACAATGCACGATACGCCACATTCCACCGCTTGCCTGATAATAAGCTCCATTTTCTGTGGGCGCGCGATAAAAGCGAACAGCCACCATGCAATATTCTGCGGCGCATCAACCGGCGGTGCTTTCTGTGCGGCGGCACGAGTCGTAAGGGTACCGCAGCGCTCAAAAGTCAGTGTTTTGCGCTTTTCATCAATTTCGTGTACCATCATACATATAAGCGTACCGTCCGGCAGCCGGACTGCACAAGTATGCCCCGCCCGCATGCGGAGCACTGTGTACAAATAGTGAAAGTCACCGGGCGGCGTACGGAGCATTCCCGCCACGTCAGGCGCTTCGCATGCAACGTATTGGCGCATCAGCGGCTGGCGGTGTGCTCTGCTGCATCGGAGACGGTACGCTCTTCTTGCAGTTCTTTGAGCGTCTTTGTTGTTTGCATCAATGCAGCAAAGTTTTCGTTGTGAATAATATCAAGCGCAGCATTCAGTTGTATATCGTAATCCAAGTCGTAGAGCGCGGTTCCCACCGTCCGATTAACGCGTAACCGGATCAACCGGCGAAGTAATCGGCCGTCGAGCGGGTAAGTTCGTTCCAACGTCCGTGCATATGCGGCAATATCTTGTTCCGTCATAGCAGGATGCGTGTCCACATATCGGGTGATAACATCCGCTTCAATAAGCTGCGCGTATGCTTTTTCATCCGATTCACTCATCGCCGGAAATGTTACTTCGCGGTCTGGCACAATACCGATTTTGTCTATGTTTGTGTCGCTCGGTGTGTAATACCGCGCCATGGTCATTTTGACACCATCATCTGCACTGAGCCGGAACACCTGCTGTACAGAACCTTTGCCGTATGATTTTTGTCCAACAAGATATGCCACGCGTTTATCTTTAAATGCGCCAGCAAGAATTTCAGATGCTGATGCAGACCCCTGATTTATGAGTACGACAATCGGCATGCCGCGGACGGCGGTTGTTTTGGTACGGCTCGCGGTGAATACAGAATTCTCAAAAAGGACGCGGCTTTTTGTGGCGACGATTGGCCCTTCGTCGATGAACTTGTCTACCACTTCTACTACGCTGGTGATTAATCCGCCGGGATTGTCACGAACGTCGATGATAAGGCTTTTGTAGTGCTCCGCTGCAAACGAATCAAGTGCATCCTGTACACGGTTCGGCGTTTCCGGCGTAAATTCGATGATACGCATGTATCCGGTGTCACCTATCATGCCGTAGCGGACGGTTGGCACTTCAATGAGCGCGCGCGTGAGCGTTATAGAGAATGACGTTGTTGTTCCGCGCATCACGGTGAGCGTTACGGTGGTGCCGGGCGTGCCGCGGAGTACGCTCAGTACCTGCTCCATTGTCATATCTGCGGTTGGTGCGTCGTCGATAGCCGTAATGTAGTCGCCAGCGAGAATACCTGCACGCGCGCCGGGGGTTCCTTCAATGGGAGAGACAACTTCAACATATGCCGGCATATCCGGCGATGCGTTTGCCCGTTTGGAAATTGAAAGCCCAACGCCGCCGAAATTGCCTGCGGTGGTATCGTTCAGGTCTCGCATAGTTGTTGGGTCTAGGTATGACGTATACGGGTCGTCGAGTGCGCCCAGCATGCCTTTGAGTGCGCCTTCATATACAGCCTGCATGTCAACTTCGTCAACGTAGTATTCTTGAATACGGTCGAATACCCATTCAAGGCGCTGTTTGTACTGCGTGCGTGACTGTGCACGCGTGTTGGAAACAGAAGATTGGGAAAAGCACTGCGAAGAAAAAAGCGCCGCGCAAAAAAAGAAAACGATAAAACGCGTCCGCCGGGACAGCGTTTCATTGACCGCCAGCATATCAGTGTTCATAGCGCATTTATTGTATGTGAGTGAGATAAAAATTGCAAGCTCCCGCGGAGATTGATGCTGGCCGCTGAAGACAGGGCGCGGCTTTTTGGGGAAAGCATATGGCGTTCGTCTCTGCAAATGGGAGATTCAAATGGATGCTGCATGCTGTGGTCTAAAAAATCGCTATGAAAGAAATCTGCTCTGTGCTATAATTGACGCCATGGGAAAAGCGGTATTGTGTGTGGGGAAAGATCTTCCCGAAGGAAATGATTTTGCAGACGCACTGATTACGGCAGGATATGCAGTAGCAGCGACGTATGCGGCAGAGGCAGTACCGGGGCGCTCGGCACAGGAGCGTTTGGTTGCATTGAAGTGGAATCGAACGTCTCCCATTTCCGCGCGTTCGATTGTGCTGGAGACAGAAAATGCATTCGCGGCGTTTGATGCAGTGGTATTATATTTTGATGCGCCGTTTTTATCTGCGGAGTTTACTTCATGCACAGTAGAAGACGTATCGCACGCGCTTGACGCGCTCATTGCTGGATTTCAGTATGTGGCCACGGAATCTTTAGCGCGTTTTTTGCAAAAGCAGCGCAGTGGCACTGTGGTATTTGTGCTCAAGACGCATCCGAGCCTTGCTGATGCGGCGCGTTCCCCGTCCGTCAGGCAGAGCACGATTCATCCTGCCGGTCCGCTGGTGGCCGCGGCACAGGCGGCATTCAGCGCATTCGCTGAAAACTATGCGGTTCTGGCGGCAGACCGGCGTTGTGCTTCCGTTGTGCTCGTTCAGACGACGGCACAGAGCGAAACGGGCGCACAGGATGCGTCTCTGGCCGCGTGGCTCGCGGACTACCTTGCAACGAACGCCGAAAAAAATAAATCGCCGGCGCGCGTTGTGCCCGTGTGGATAAAAGCTGGGGCAAAGAGTGCGGGGCTGTTCGCACGGTTTCGGTAATACTGTTAGATGCCGGACGACAGAGCCCGTGCCGGAGCCGCGGCAGTTCTCTAGGGGTGGGAGCTTTTTGCTCTCACCCCTAGAGAATGAGCGCAGAGCGAACGGCGGAGGTACGGTTAGCAGAGCAGCACCCGCAGGGTGCGTCTTGCTCCCGTGAGAGTGAATTCATGTGGCTGTTTGTTCAAAAATTTTTTTCCTGAAAATGTCTGTTATTTTTGCTGTTCCTTCAAAAGCGCTTCTACTGCTTCCCGCACCGGCAGTGCAGGCATGGCGCCTTGTTTGGTAACACACAGCGCCGCTGCCGCGTTTGCAAACCGTATGTCGTCCATGAGTTCTGATTCCGTGAACACGAACGGTTGACTGCGGCGCGTTATGCGGTACAACAATGCGCCGATAAAGCTGTCTCCTGCGCCGGTTGCATCCACGACGGACACCTGCGGTGCGCTTGATAAGCCGCTGTGCAATATGCCGTTTATACGCGTTTTATAATAGCAGCCGCGTGCACCGAGTGTAATGACAACAAATCGTGCGCCGAGAGAAAGTAACGCGTCGCTGCCGTCATCATTTGAAATTGTACCGCACAGCAGATCGCGTTCTTCGCTGGAAATTTTAACAATGTCAGAACGGGCGATGACGCTTTTGATGGTCGTGAGCGCTTCATCCTGTTTTTCCCAGAGGTGTCCGCGCCAGTTGAGATCGTACGAAATAAAACCGCCTGATTTTTGCACGATGTCTATTGCGGCAAGAGTCGCTTGTTTTGATGACTCCGTACATAACGACAGCGATCCGATGTGTAAAAACTGCGTATGCATTAAAATATGTTTGTCAAGGTCTTCCGGCGAGAGGAACGTGTCTGCTCCCGGCGTACGATACAACGCAAACGAAGGTTCGCCGGTATCGTTAACCGTGATGAATGCAAGCGGCGTATGATCGCGGTCGGTATGTCGCAGTCCGCTCGTCTCGACTGAAAGCGACAGCAGTGCGCGCCGTAGATTGCTTCCGAACGTATCGTTGCCGGTCTTACCGATAAATGCAGCGGTTCCGCCAAGTCGCGTGACTGCTGCTGCGCAGTTTGCCGGTGCACCGCCCGGATTTTCCGCGTACAGGTTTCTACCGTCAGCGGTGTGACCGGCGCAGGTAAAGTCGATGAGTATTTCTCCGAGTGCGGTTACATCGTATAAAGCCATACATAAAGTATACAAAAGCGATGGATTAATTAACAGTGCTTCGTGTATACTTTATGTATGAATCAGTTTTCCGGCACAAGCATTTCAACAGGGATCGGCATTGGGACGGCATTTGTTATTCCCGAACAATCTAAAATTGAAATTACACCAGCACACATTGTTCCCGATACTGTTGATGCAGGGTGGCGTCAGTTTGAAGCGGCGCGCGCTGCGGTTGCTACGGCGGTACAGTCGCAGCGAGATGCCCTTCCACAGGGAGCAGCGGCAGACGTTGACCGCACGTTGCTTGACAGTTACTTATTGATGCTCGATGATGCAGTCTTTGTGAACGAAATAAAATGCCACTATGAAAAAAATTTATATACGATTGCATATGCGGTAACGTCAAAAGTGCAAGAGTACGTCGCGCAGCTTCAATCGGTAAACGATGCTTATTTATCTGAACGAGCAAAAGATATGACGGATATTTTTGGGCGCGTTATACGTACGATGCTCAATATTTCTTGTTTTGATGTTGCCGCTGTTCCTGCGGGTGCCGTTGTTGTTGCCGACGATATCTGCCCTGCCGATATGATTGTACTGGCACATAAAAATATTGCAGGGCTGGTGTTGGCACGGGGGGGATCAGTAAGCCATGTGGCCATTATTGCACGGACGTATGCGCT
>JAFUFE010000107.1 GCA_017470085.1 Treponema sp. | reverse complement strand
CCAGGGTATGCATAAGCCGCGTGAGCGGCGAGTTAAATAACTTCCACTCATACAAACGGAGCGAAGCGACGTATGCATAAGCCGCGCGAGCGGCGAGTTATATAACTTCCACTCATGCAAACGGAGCGAAGCGACGTATGCATAAGCCGCGCGAGCGGCGAGTTATATAACTTCCACTCATGCAAACGGAGCGAAGTGATACCCTTCCTGCATGAATCAGCAGTCACGATACAGCAGCTGCATACCGCGCCGCAAGCAGACACACTCCAGCGACAATCGCTTCATGCTCCACCGGAGCGATGCGGCACGCAAGACGTTCGGGCGTGTCGTCCGACAACACGGGCACCCGCCGCTGCACCAGAATCGTCCCCGTATCGCATCCGGCATCCACCAGATGTACGGTACACCCGCTCTCTGTCTCACGGGCAGCAATCACCGCGTCGTGTACGGCAGTGCCCCACATGCCTTCTCCCCCGAACTTTGGTAAGAGCGACGGATGTATGTTGATGATGCGCTCAGCGTACGATGAAAGAATTTTTCCGGTGAGCACCGTCAAAAAACCTGCGAGCACGATGACGTCTATACTCTGTGCTGTGCAGTGTACGAGTGCGGCATCTGAAACGGCAGCCCGCTTTTCACCGCGGGAAGCCGTACGGGCTGCTGTTCCGAGCACAGCACCGGGGCTTACAACGACCGTCGATATGCCGGCAGCTGCCGCACGAGTCAGTGCACCGGCGCACGTCCTATCGCTCACCACCAGCGCGATATGCCACGGGCAACGGCAGCGCTGTTCATAATCGATAAGCGCCTGAAGGTTCGTCCCGTTGCCAGAGACGAAGACCGCCACCTGAACGACTTTATCCCTCAAAGATGACTGCATCGTGGTTTCCCGTATACTCGCCGGTGAGCGTTTTGCCCGCTACTGCGACGCGGCCGATAGTATACGCTTTCATGTCGACTTCGCCAGACCGGGTATGGCGGACGGCGTGTTCATTCAAAAATGCAACGACTGTCTCAGCATCCTGGGATTTAACGGCAAGCACAAAACCGATGCCCATATTGAACGTGTCATAGACCGTCGCCGCATCCGCCCCGCGACGGATGAGCTCACCAAAAATCGGCGGGATGTCCCAGCTTGATCGGTCGATTACAGAGATGAGCTGTTTCCGGCGGTCACGCAGCTGCGGATACATGCGCGGTATATTTTCATAAAATCCGCCGCCGGTGATATGCGCCATACCGTGAATGGATGAACGGAACTTCCCGAGCAACTCCAAAACCGGCTTGACGTATATACGCGTTGGCGCAAGGAGCAATTCACCGATTGTCATCCCCGTCTCCTTTCCGCCGGACAAAAACGGTTCGGTACAGTCCGGCACCAATTTCCTGACGAGCGAATATCCGTTTGAGTGCAACCCGGTCGACGACAGCCCGACGAGCACGTCGCCTGCCCTGATGGTTTCACCGGTGATGATGTCGTGCCGGTCAACAATGCCCACCGCGCAGCCAGCTACATCATAGGTGCCCGCGCTGTACAGTCCCGGCATTTCTGCCGTTTCACCGCCGAGCAATGCACAGCCCGCCTCACTGCAGCCATCCGCAATACCTTTAACGACGCGTTCAGCGACCGCCGCATCGAGCGTGCCACAGGCGATGTAGTCCAGAAAAAACAGTGGCCGCGCTCCTGAACAGAGGATGTCGTTCACGCTCATCGCCACGCAATCTATACCGACCGTATCGTATTTTTTCAGCTGAAAAGCGATGGCAAGCTTCGTCCCAACGCCGTCAGTGCTTGAAACCATCACCGGATTTTTCATGCCTCGCGGAACGGCAAACATACCGTTGAACGAACCAAGTTCCGTGAGCAGCCCGGGAATTTTTGTACGCGCCGCATGCCGTTTATATCGTTCGACAGCACGATACCCTTCTGCAATATTCACCCCTGCCGTCGTATAATCCATGGGTTCCCTCCTCTTTATCGTGATGCGACTCACGGTACTGATACACGTGCGGTTGCACTCTCCATACAAAATACAAAATGCTCGACTGCTCGGTGTAGAGTTAACAGCACCGCATGCCGTTCAATTCCCCCGGCACCGCCACCGGATATTCACCGGTAAAGCAGCCTTTACAGTATCCGTACGATTCGCCGTTCAATGCTCGAATCGACCGAAGCATGCCGTCCACCGACAAAAACGCAAGCGAATCCGCACCGATGAGCGAACCGACTGCCTCGACCGTATGAGACGCAGAGACGAGTTCGCTGCGCGTCGGCGTGTCGATGCCAAAATAGCACGGATACGCAACGGGGGGACTTGCCACGCGCACATGTACTTCGGCCGCACCAGCACGGCGGAGCAGCGCCACGAGCCGTCGCCCGGTAGTACCGCGCACCATCGAGTCATCGATAACAACCACGCGTCGCCCGGCAATATCGTGACGTATCGCATTGAGCTTCACAAACACCATACGTTCGCGTTCCGCCTGCGTCGGTGCGATAAACGTCCGGCCGGCGTATTTGCTTTTGACAATTCCCATCGCGTACGGGATGCCGCTCTCGCGCGCATAGCCCAACGCAGCGCTGAGCCCGCTATCAGGCACCCCGATAACTACATCTGCCGCCACCGGATGCTCCTGTGCGAGTGTCGCGCCCATATGCATCCGAGCATCCTGCACCGAAATGCCGTCAATCACCGAATCAGGACGAGCAAAATAGACGTATTCAAAGATGCACGACCGTTTCGCCGTTTTTTCGCCAAACTCAAACGAAAGCACGCCGTCTGTAGTAATAATGACGATTTCGCCCGGACGAACATCGCGCACAAAAGCAGCATCCATCGCATCGAGTGCGCAGCTTTCACTCGCGAGCACCCAGCCACCGGCAATCTGCCCCAAACACAACGGACGGATGCCGTTTGGATCGCGAGCGCCGATCAACGCATCATCCGTCATCACGCAGAGCGCAAACGATCCTTTTATCATCTGGATGGTGTCCGTCAACGCCCGCTCGAGTCCTTTTTTATAGCTCTTGGCAACAAGATTGACGATAACTTCTGTATCGCTCGTCGATGAAAATGTCGCTCCGGTTTCTGCAAGCATTTCCCGCAGCTGTTCGTAATTGACAAGCTGTCCGTTGTGGGCAACCGCTACAGCCCCGAGTTTAGAACGGCTCACCATCGGCTGTGCATTTTCTATAGTACACGCACCCGCGGTTGCATACCGTGTGTGTCCTACCGCGATGTTTCCAGTCAACCGCTCAAGGTCGGTCTGCCCGAATACGTCAGACACGCTGCCCATCGCTTTGTGGAGACGAACGGTGGTGCCGTCAGCCGCAGCGATTCCCGCACTTTCCTGACCGCGGTGCTGAAGCGAAATCAAACCGAAATACGCGCGCAGAGCAGCAGCGTAGTGGGGAGAATCGTCGGCACTCTCTGTATAAAACACACCGACAACCCCGCACGCGTCCTTGAGTCCCTCTGCCTCATATGTCACATCATACATACCGCGTTTGTGCCGCCTCATAGTATCCGAAAGAGAGTGAGCATGCCAGAGTGCCGCGCGGGAAACTGGCAGTTGGTGTCCACTCCGCACCGAACACTCTTTTTTCCGTACCGATTCTCCGACGCGCTCCTCTGCCCCGCGCTCCGCAGTCCTGCAAACGCATCCATCATCCATTCGTATTGCACGGCAGCGCGTTTTTTACCCGCGACAGAATTTCAGCGTATGCTTCCGTGATGTTTCCCAAATCCCGGCGGAACCGATCCTTGTCAAGTTTTTCGCCCGTTGCAGCGTCCCACAGTCGGCAGGTATCCGGAGAAATCTCATCAGCAAGCAGGAGCTCACCGTCAACTGTTGTGCCAAACTCAAGCTTAAAATCGACGAGCTTCACCCCGAGCCCGCGGAAAAAATGCGTCAGCACGGTGTTGATGCGCGCGGTCAATTCATAGATGCGGTGCAAGTCATTCCATGTTGCCGCTCCAATCGCCACAGCATGATAGTCATTGATGAGCGGATCGCCGAGCGCATCATCTTTATACGACAGTTCAAAGATTGTCGTCGCCAGTGCTGTGCCTTCGGCAATACCGAGCCGCTTGCTGAACGAACCGGCAGCCACATTGCGCACGATTACTTCAAGCGGTATAATCGTAACCTTTCGGCACAGGACGTCGCGTTCGCTCAATGTACGCACAAAATGCGTCGGGATGTCCCACTCGCCGAGCAACTGATACAGTTTAGCGGCGATCTCATTGTTCATACTCCCTTTGTCAGCTATCGTGCCCGTTTTTTCGCCGTTGAACGCCGTCGCCGTATCTTTGTATTCCATGATGACAAGGTCAGGATGTGATGTGGCAATAATCTTTTTTGCTTTGCCT
>JAFUFE010000106.1 GCA_017470085.1 Treponema sp. | reverse complement strand
TTTATGCGTCATGCCGGTGACCGCAAGCAGCGTAATGACCGCACCGTTATGCGGCAGGGTGTCCATACCGCCGGAAGCGACCGCTACCGCTCGGTGTAACGCCGCAGGAGAAATCCCCATCCGAGCGGCCTGCTCCATGAACGTGTCGGCAAATGTCGCAAGCGCTATAGACATACCGCCTGAAGCCGACCCGGTAATACCAGCCAAGACTGACGTAGAAATCGTTCCACCCACGAGTGGATTACCGCGGGACAACGCCATCATGCCACCCGCAATAACAGAAAATCCCGCGAGCGTCTTGATCACGTTGCCGTATCCAACTTCAGAAGCGGTGTTCATAACCGCCAGGAACGAGCCGGATACACCGTCCTTGAGCATGGCGATAAGTCCGCCGCCAGCCTGTACCCGTTTCCAGTTGAGCGCAATACACAAAATAATGCCAACCAAGAGCGCCGCAATCAACGACCACGAGCCGGCAACTGCCGTCAGGTGGGTATTGTACGGGGCTGCCTCAAGGTATGCAAAGCGTGAACCGTTTACAAATACCGCCTTTGACAGCACAAAATTCAACACGATAACCACCACTACCGGAATCAGTGCGATAAAGAAATGCGGCAGATTGGAGTCATCGATCTGTGCAAGCGTTTCATTCGGATGGTCTCCATAACCTTCTCCTTTTGCCACTGCGGCCTTTATACGGCGATTAATCCACAGCATACCGAGCGAAAACATGATGACGGTTGCGACGATGCCCAATATCGGCGCCGCAAACGCGTCGGTACCAAAGTACCGCATCGGAATGGTGTTCTGGATCTGCGGAGAGCCGGGGATTGCCGTCATGGTAAACGTAAACGCACCGAGCGCAATACAGCCGGGCAAAAACCGCTTCGGCAAATTCGAGTTCCGGAACAGCACCGCCCCGATTGGATAGATAGCGAATGCCGCCACGAACAGCGACACGCCGCCATACGTGATTACCGCACACGACAAAACCACCGCAAGCGCTTCTTTGCCGTGTCCCAGATGCTTTGTGATAAAGTCTGCGATCGATTTCGCTGAACCGGTTAAATCCATTATCCGTCCGAAAATTGCACCGAGCAAGAAAAACGGAAAATAGTTGCGCACGTACCCTGCCAAATTTGACATAAACGTTTCGGTATACGTCGCAAACGCATGGAACGGCATGCCCGTCGCCAGCGCCGTTAATCCAACTGCGAGCAATGCAAGGAATGGCGCCAGTAACACGACCGACCACCCCTTATAGCCCAGATAAATGAGTAACGCTAATGAAATCACTACCGCTAACACCGTCATATTGTGTCCCTCCTAATAATAATTTTCAGCGGCTGTCGGCAAACGTGCGCACCGCTGATTATCAGATCACAACAAAACTGCACGCAGACTGCTCTGTCGCAGGCCACGTGCGCTTTTACGGCAGGCGTCGGACAAAACACCTGCTCGGTGTGGCGAGAACACGAACTTTCCTACGGCAAGCGCGCTGCTACCGACGGACGTATTCCCATTCACTGTTACGGACTAAACTACAAGCGAAGCTTTTTGGAAGCAGAGATGAATTAAGTTCAGTCATACAGACAAAGCCGATGACGTACAATCAGCGGTCGGAGCAATCTCCGCCACATTTCAAGTTCTTCAATAAATCAAGCTTGACTGTTTTAAAATTACCGTCCTTTTATAATCAACAACGAGCACAACGGCAGTTTTAGGCGTTGCTGAATAAGCGCGCATTTCACGCGCCCGTATACTCTTAAGCTTTCCGACAGAAAACTCAACGGCAAAAGCGCCGCGTCATTTGTGCGACGCTTTTGCCTCCTGTCATGTACCATCAGCCGCACGCATCATTTAGGCGGCATGACGGTAGCCTGTCCCTTGATGGCGACTGTTCCCTCCTGATTGGTCAGCGTTGTCTCCAAAATAGCACGATTTTTCTCCGTGTTGATCTCTGTCACCGTTACCGTTGCAGTCACCGTGTCCCCGATGCGAACCGGAGCCGTAAATTTCAAATCCTGTGACACATAGATAGTTCCCGGTCCTGGCAGCTGCATACCGATGGTGGCAGATATAAAGCTCGCCCCCAGTATACCGTGCGCAATGCGCGACTTAAACATCGTCTTGCTTGCGGCAACTTCATTGATATGTGCCGGGTTTAAATCTCCCGATATGCCGGCAAACAGATAGACATCTGTTTCCGTCACTGTTTTGGTGAAACTTGCGCTGTCTCCTACTTTCATTTCATTGATAGTCATATGGCGTTCCTCCTAAAAAAAATTACAGCACCTCATGTGGTGCATCACACATCACTCTAAAATATGTACCGCCGCACGTACAAGCGTTCGGTACCTATCGACACTCCGAACAACACCACAGCTGCCCCTACTCACCATCCTGCCTCGCTGGCATGGCGCCTACCGGCCGCCGCTCGGGCTTAAAAGGAGCTATCCGTTGAACCGCGCCTGTGCGGAGAAACAGCGATTTTTCCGCACAAACACTGGCGTGCATGCGACACCCGTACAACACGACGTGCTCGTCAGAAGGCCGCCGCCCGCGACGGTATTTCAGCGCGTCGCAGAGGGACGGCCAGCTGCTCACAGCCCCATCGTGCCGTCTTGGAAGATGCGGGCATCCATCTCTTTGACGTTCTTCATAATGGGCTTGAAGTCCATGTATGCAAGCACATCTTTTTCAACGTCAATTCCCGGTGCAACTTCGATAAGCTCAACGCCTTCTGGCGTAAGCTTGAACACTGCACGCTCTGTCACGTACAGGATGTCCTGCTTCATCTCCTGCGCATAGCTGCCGGAAAATGTTACCTGCTCAACTGCCTTGAGAAATTTTTTGCTCGAGCCTTCCGCATCGATGACGAGCTTGCCGCCTTTGACAGACTGCTTTAAACCGCCCGCGGTGAACGTGCCGCAAAAGATGACTTTTTTGGTGTTCTGCGTGATATTGATAAACCCGCCGCACCCAGCGATTTTCGGACCAAAGCGCGACACGTTGACGTTGCCTTTTTCATCTGCTTCTGCAAGTCCGAGAAACGCGATGTCGAGGCCGCCGCCGTCGTAGAAGTCAAACTGGAACGACTGGTGTAAAATAGCGTCAGGGTTTGTTGTGACGCCGAAATCGCCGCCGCCAGCGGGAACGCCGCCAATCGTTCCTGATTCTGTGGTGAGCACCATGCCCGAAATGCCTTCTTCCGCCACGATTGATGCAACGCCTTCGGGCATACCAATGCCAAGATTTACGACTGCATTCGGAATGAGTTCCATGGCGCAGCGGCGCGCGATGATTTTGCGGTTTGACATGGCAAGCGGCTCAACTGAGTCTACAGGAACGCGTTTTTCGCCTGAAAATGCGGGATTGTATGCAGTCGCTTTTGTCTGCAAGTGATTTTCCGGTTTTGCCACGACAATGGCATCGACATAGATGCCGGGAATATGTATGAGCCGCGCGTCAAGTGAACCGTATTCTACGACTTTTTCCACTTCAACGATAACTGTGCCGCCATTCGTCTTTGCTGCCTGCGCAATCGGCAACACGTCTGCAAGCGTGCCTTCGTGTTCAAGTGTACAGTTGCCCTGTGTGTCCGCAAACGTGGCGCGCAAAACAGCCGCATTGATAGGAATTGATGGATAAAAAAGCTTTTCTTTGCCGTCGATTTCGATGACTTTTACCACATCGCCGCGCTCACGTGCTTTATCGTTGATTTTACCGCCTTCAAGACGCGGGTCAACGAACGTTTTCAGTCCCACATGGGTGATAAGTCCGGGGCGTTTCGCTGCAATTTCACGGAACAGCTGGGAAATCGCGCCCTGTGGCAAATTATACGCCGCCACTTTGTTTTCCAATGCAAGTTTCTGCATCCGCGGCTCAAGCCCCCAGTGTCCGCCGATAACACAGGAACACAGCCCTTCTTCTGCCAGATGATTCAGCTGCCGCTCGCCAGAATCTCCTTGACCTGCGGCGTAGAGCACAGTCAAATTTTTCGGCGAGTTGTTCGCTAAGAATTCGTCCTGAATAGATTTACTGATTTCTTCTGCGTGTACAGCGCAGACAAAGCCGTTGAATGCCACTGTATCACCGTCTTTGATACAGGTGCGTACTGCTTCCTGTGCTGTCATTACTTTTGCCATAAGCAGCTCCTTGTTTTCATAAATTTTAATAGCTGAAACTTTTTATGCAGTTCCACAAAAACTATGCAGCCGAATACAGTATAATTCATTATTTTGATTTGTCAAGAAAAAATATCTGCAAAAATTTGTAACAAATAGTAACAAACAACTCAAAGAAGATTTTAAAAAAGCGTGTCCACAGTATCACGCCTTGCGTACCATATGGAACCGCGAATGCACCACCACCAGTGTCTATTATTGAGGGACTTCTACAAGTGACTGTCTGTGGTGTGCACGGTGCAGCACGGGAAGAGTATCATCAGATATATGATGCATCACGCCTAATAAATCAAAAACAAAAAACGGCTGCCACACATCACGCAAAACACAGTCTCCGCCAACTGAATGGCAAAAATAATATCCAATACGCGTATTTTTTTGTTGCATTATAGAATTTTATGGTTTACAATATAAAGCTAAGCAGTGGTATACTGAAACGCTGCGAAGCAATGGATTCAAATCCAGGAGGTTAATACATGAAAGAAGTGGTTCTTGCGGGTGCATGCCGCACCGCATTGGGAAAATTCGGTGGAACACTGTCAAACGTCCCGACAGCTGAACTTGGCTCCGTAGTAATTAAAGAAGCGATTAAACGTGCCGGTATCAAGCCGGAGAACGTCGACCAAGTTTTGATGGGATGCGTCATTCAGGCGGCACTTGGACAGAATGTTACGCGGCAGGCATCGATTAAAGCGGGCATTCCGATTGAAGTTCCCGCCCAGACGCTCAACGTCGTCTGCGGTTCCGGCCTGAACAGCGTTAACATGGCAGCGGCGCTCATCCGTGCCGGTGAAGCCGATGTCGTCGTTGCCGGCGGTATGGAAAACATGTCCGCTGCACCGTACATGCTGCCGAAAGCCCGCTACGGCTACCGCATGGGAGACGGCAAAGTTATCGACGCAATGACCAACGACGCGCTGACCGATGCGTTCAACAACTACCACATGGGCATCACAGCAGAAAACGTGGCGGAACAGTTCGGCATTACGCGCGAAATGCAGGATGCATTCGCCGCAGCGAGCCAGAACAAGGCGGAAAAAGCGCTCAAAGAAGGCCGCTTTAAGGATGAAATCGTTCCAGTTCCCGTAAAAGTAAAAAAAGAAACCGTCCCGTTCGACACGGATGAATACCCGCGGCCGGGCGTTACAGCGGAAAGCCTTGCCGGGCTAAAACCAGCGTTCAAACCGGACGGCGGTACCGTAACGGCTGCAAATGCGTCCGGCATCAACGACGGAGCGGCGGCGGTTATCGTGATGAGTGCGGACAAGGCAAAAGAACTCGGCGTCAAACCGATGGCGAAATTTGTCTCCGGTGCGGTCGCTGGGGTGGATCCGTCGATTATGGGTATCGGCCCGATATACAGCTCACGCAAAGCGCTCGACAAAGCGGGACTCAAGCTTGCCGATATCGGGCTTATCGAAGCAAACGAAGCGTTTGCGGCACAGGCGCTCGCGGTCGGCAAGGAGCTCGGTTGGAACCCTGACATCGTGAACGTAAACGGTGGCGCAATCGCACTCGGTCATCCGGTCGGCGCATCTGGTTGTCGCATCCTCGTAACGCTCATTCACGAAATGATCAAGCGCAACACAAAGCTCGGACTGGCGACGCTCTGTGTTGGCGGCGGTATGGGCGTCACCACCATTGTTGAGAAAATGTAACCGTACTTGAACCCAAACGGCAGCGGCCGCACCGTTGGTGCGGCCGCTGCACTACAATGCGTTTACGGTGGAAACTTCCGCGCAACACATCCTGCCTGACAACAGTTGAACCTTTATGCATACCATAAACAGCACCGTCATAAGAACGCGACAACCGCCAACTGCAAAGCCACGCGTTATACGCTGGCACCATACGTTGACGCGCTCGCTTGAAGCTGGTGGTTTATGTGGGTTTATGTATCGGTACTTTAAAACAGATAACTCTTAAGGAGGTATATATGGCAAAAATTGCTACAATCGCAGAAGCTGCCGCACTGGTCAAAGACGGTATGACCGTCATGGTCGGTGGATTTATGGGCTGCGGCAGTCCACACACGCTGCTATCCGAGCTCGTTAAAACGGGCGTAAAAGATTTGACACTCATCTGCAACGATGCCGGTAATCCGAACGGCCACGACGGGAGCGACTTCTACGGCATTGCAAAGCTCATCCATGGACATCAGGTTAAAAAACTCATCGCCAGTCACATCGGTCTCAATCCGGAAGCCCAGCAATTTATGAATGAAAAGAGCATGGAAGTGGTGCTCGTTCCGCAGGGCTCGCTCGTAGAAATGATTCGTGCTGGCGGCGCGGGGCTCGGCGGCATCCTAACACCGACCGGCGTTGCAACGATGGTGGAAACCGACTGCGAGTTCACGCTTGAAACCAAAGAAATCAACGGGAAAAAATATCTTTTGATGGCGCCGCTCCACGCAGACATCGCGCTTATCAACGGCTACCGCATCGACAAGGCGGGCAACGTCTGGTACAAAGGCAGCACGCGCAACTTCAACATCGCCATGGCAACCGCTGCTGATCTGGTAATTGCGGAAGCGGAAAATATCGTCGACGTGGGCGCTATTGAACCAGAAAACGTCGTCACCGCAGGCGTATTCGTCGATTATATCGTACAGGGGGTCAGATAATGGAAAAAGAACAGATAAAACCGTTTATCGCAGCGCGCGTTGCGCAGGAACTGAAAGACGGAGACGTCGTCAATTTAGGCATCGGGCTGCCAACGCTTGTCCCAAATTACCTGAATCCCGCAGTAAAGATTATCCTTCAGTCGGAAAACGGCATCATCGATGCGGGACCAAAACCGTCCCCGGAAACTGCGGAACCGTACTACGTAACCGACGCAGGCGGAAAACCGTCGTCGGTCGCACTCGGTGGCTCATTCATCGATTCGAACGTGTCATTCACACTGATGCGCGGTGGGCATCTAGATGCTACCGTACTCGGCGCGCTGCAAGTTGATCAGGAAGGCAATCTGGCGAACTGGATTATCCCCGGTAAAAAAGTGCCGGGCATGGGCGGCGCCATGGATTTGGTAGTCGGTGCCAAAAAAGTCATCGTCGCTATGGAACACACACAGGGCGGCGCGCCCAAAATCCTTAAAAAGGCCACGCTCCCGCTCACCGCAACAAAATGCGTAACGCATATTATGACCGAAATGTGCGTGTTCGAGGTAACGCCGAGCGGCTTGGTGATGACGGAAATCAATCCTGAATTCACTGAAGACGACGTCCGGAAAGCGACGGAAGCGGACTTTACCGTATCAAGTTCGCTCAAAAAAATAAGCGTACAGATCTAAAAGCGTTCCTCGTCCGGAACACTGACGGCTGCCGCAAGACAGCCGTTTTTTTGTGCCACCACGGCCGCGGTACGAGCTCGTTCCCCAACGCACACCATAAAGGTGGCGCACCACAGACAGTCGTCCGATTTTTTACGGAGCATGCTGTTTGGAAAGCCGCGCTTACACGGTTACGGCTTTTGCCTCCGTTCCTCCGCTCCGCTTCGGAACGGAGCTGCACAACGTGCCGCTCCG
>JAFUFE010000105.1 GCA_017470085.1 Treponema sp. | reverse complement strand
TCATAAAGCCCATGGATTTTTTCTCAAGCGTATCTTTGTACGACGCATAGAGGCGGATCATACCGTCCATCAAAGCACGATGATCGTTCCGTGTCTTTGAGTTGACGTTCTGCTTCAACCGAGAAAGACTGCCAAAGGGCTCGATACGTCCGCCTTTCAAATAGTACTGCCCTTCGGTGATGTAGCCCGTGTTGTCCGGCACCGGATGGGTAACGTCGTCGCCCGGCATGGTCGTCACAGCAAGGATTGTAACCGAGCCAGAGCCGTCAAAGTCAACCGCCTTTTCATAGCGCGCGGCAAGCTGGCTGTACAAGTCGCCCGGATAGCCGCGGTTCGACGGCACCTGCTCCTGCGTAATCGCAATCTCTTTCATTGAATCCGCAAAGTTCGTCATATCGGTGAGCAACACAAGCACGTTCTTCCCTTGCAGCGCAAACTGCTCCGCCACGGCAAGGCTCAAGTCGGGCACCTTCATGCATTCCACCGTCGGATCGGCCGCCGTGTGGATAAACATGACCGTCCGGCTCAGTGCGCCGCCGTTTTCAAGCGTGTTCTTGAAATAGAGGTAATCGTCGTACTTGAGCCCCATGCCGCCTAAAACGATCACGTCGACTTCTGCCTGCATAGCGATGCGTGCGAGCAGCTGGTTGTACGGTTCTCCGGAGATACTGAAAATCGGGAGCTTCTGCGAAACGACGAGCGTATTAAACAGATCAATCATCGGAATACCCGTGCGGATCATATTCCGCGCCATGATGCGTTTCGACGGATTGACGGATGGCCCACCGATGGTGACTAGACAGTCAGAAAGCGCTGGACCTGCGTCGCGCGGCGCGGCGGAACCGTTAAAGATGCGCCCCAGCAGGTTGTCGCTAAAACTCACTTCCATCTGATGGCCAAGGAATTTGATGTGGTCTCCCGTTGAAACACCGCGCCCGCCGGCAAATACCTGTAGCGAAACCGTATCGCCGTCTATCTTGTTCACTTCAGCAAGCGACGTGCCGTAGCGCGTTTCAATCTCTGCAAGCTCATTGTATGCAACGCCTGTCGCCTTTACCGTAATGACGCTCCCGGTAATCGATTCTATTCTACTGTACACTTTGTTCATCATTCACCTTCCTTTAAGAGCGCGGCGACGTCTGCTCGAAGCACACCGTTCTTCTCTTTATACAGCGCATCAATATCTTTTTCGATTGACGTGAACTTGTCTTTTTTCCATTCGGTAAAGTTCCAGTCAAGGAATTTCTGTCGCAGCTGATTGAAGTAGACGCGCGCATCATCTTTTGTCTCAAGGGAAAAGTCAGAACCGAGCACCATGAGCACTTTACGGAATGTGTAGTTTTGCCGTTCGACCGTCACCGCTTGATCCACTTTGTCGAATGAATCCTGCTGGAAATACACAGAGTCGAGGAATTCGCTTTTCAGATAGACAATGTAATCTTCGTTCGACGTACCCTCTTCACCGACGACCTTCATCATTTGGCTGACTTCAACACCGCGTTTGAACAGTGCGCGCGCATAGCTGACAAGCGGTTCCGCGATGACGCTCTTATACTTCGACCACGAGCCGATCGGGTCAATCGCTGGAAACTTACGCGCGTCGGAGCGTTCCCGCGTAAGACCGTGGAAACCACCGACCACTTTGAGCGTTGCCTGCGTGACGGGCTCTTCAAAGTTGCCGCCCGCCGGAGAAACTGTGCCGCCGATCGTCACCGACCCCTTTGAGCCATCGCGAAGCCGCACATATCCCGCACGCTCATAGAACGCTGCGATGTACGATTCCAAATAGGCCGGAAACGCTTCCTCGCCCGGAATCTCTTCGAGCCGTCCACTCATTTCGCGGAGCGCCTGCGCCCAGCGTGACGTTGAGTCTGCAAGCAACAGCACGTTTAGTCCCATCTGACGGTAGTATTCTGCAAGCGTTACACTCGTGTACACTGACGCTTCACGCGAGGCTACCGGCATGGACGACGTATTGCAGATGATGATTGTCCGCTTCATGAGCGATTCACCGGTACGCGGGTCGATCAATTCCGGAAACTCCTTGATGGTTTCGACGACCTCACCGGCGCGCTCACCGCACGCCGCTATGATGACGATATCGACATCGGCATTGCGGCTCGTCGTGTGCTGGATGACGGTCTTTCCTGCGCCGAACGGTCCTGGGATACAGTATGTGCCACCACGCGCCACCGGAAAAAAGGTGTCTATCAAGCGGGTTTTCGTCACCATTGTCTCAGTCGGTTCAAGACGCTCTGCATAGCAGTCAACCGCGCGCTTAACCGGCCACTTAAAACTCATCGTTATTTTATGCTTTACCCCTTTTTCATCGACGAGCACAGCAACCGGTTCGTCAATCGTATACGAACCAGCTGGCACGATACTTTGAACGGTGTACGCGCCGTAGAGCCCGAACGGCACCAGAATTTTGTGTGTGAACGGTCCTTCCGGCACGGTTCCTATCGGATCGCCGCGGTAGACACTGTCGCCCACGTGAGCAGTCGGTGTAAAGTCCCACTGCACATTGCGCGGCAGCGGGTCAGCATACACGCCGCGTTCAAGAAAAAATCCCGCCTGTTCGGCAACGAGCGGCAGCGGATTTTGTAGACCGTCATATACCTGTCCAAGCAATCCTGGTCCGAGCTCCGCAGCGAGTAGTTCGCCGGTAAACTCCACTTTGTCGCCGGCTTTGATACCGTTCGTCATCTCATAAATCTGCATCTGGGCGCTGTTTCCTCGGATACGGATAACTTCGCCTTTGAGCTGTGTGCCTTCAACGGCTACATATGCGACCTCATTCATCGCGATGTCGCCGTCAAAATCGATCGAAACCATGTTTCCGTTTATGCCGACAACCTTGCCCTTCGCAACACTCATATTGTTTCTCCCAGTATAGAATCGTAAATTGTATGATACGAAGCGGTTCCCCGTTCGCGGTCAAATTGTTTCATTCGCGCCGTCAGCAGCAACCGGATGCCGTATGCGTACACACCGTCAATCGAAAATACATCGATCGGTGAAAGGCGGTGTACGGTGTCCATCCGGAACGTAAAAAGATACTGTTCCGCCTGCAGTGGGCTGTCCATACCGACTGCCGTGCGCGCTACCTGCTGTATGTCTGCTGTGCATGCACCGGGAAGCGGCTGCGCCTCTTTTCGCAGTTTCTGTGCGCGCACCTGGGCAAGTGCGAACCGCAAACACCGTTCCGCCTCATACCAGGCGTCGAGGAACACCGAACCGGTTGTTGGCGCCTCTCGCGGGGGAACGAGTGAAAGGGCAGCTACTGTTTTTTGCTCATGCGGCGTCAAAAAACGGGCACACAGCTCTTTGAAGGAGGCTTCGGTTATGGGCAACGCTGCTTTGTCGTCAGACGATGGAAGCGCCGGCAGCTGTGACACCAGATAGTAATAGTGATTCACTTAATCTATTCCCTCTGCCGCCTTTTTCATGAGCGCCGTAATCCGCGGGTTTACGTATCCGCTGAACAGTTCAACCAGCGCATCCGCCGAATAGTCATAGAACGCCGTTCCGTTATCTACGCCGACACGGAATCCTGCGGTAAGCGTTTTATCCGGCTTAATTTCAAGACCTTTAGAAATCTGCGCTTTGAGTGCCGCTGTGAACTTCGATTCAAGCGCTTTCAAATCTTTAGCAGACACGAGCACCGACAGTTCTGCTGCATCGGTCTCTTTTGCCCACGCCTTGACGACTTCGGGGACCAACGTACTGAGCACATCTTTAGAATACGCCTTTTCCGTCTCAACGTGCACGATGCCGTTGAGTTCTTGTACGAGCGCTTCCCGGAAAGAAAGAATCATGTTGCGGCTCGCCTGTACAAGCGCATCTTCGCTCGCCTTTTCCATGCGTTCAGTTTCAGCTTTAGCAGCGCGAACAATAGCGTCCGCCTTTTTTTCTGCCTCTGCAACGATGTCACTGGCCTTTTTCTCTGCCGTGCGGATGATGGTTTCCGCCGATTTTTCAGCGCTGACAACACCGTCTTTTTTTATTTTGTCAATCAATTCCTGTACCTGGACGTCCATACAACCTCACTCTAAAGAAAAACATATTTTCTGTACATTATACCACGCAATAAAAAAAAACGCAAGAAACTTTATCGTATCGACACGGAATTTATTATTATACAGAGACAAATCGTCATACTAACCACCGTCCCAGCGGATTCTCCAAAACGCCGGACAAGATGTTCCGAACCGGGCGCTAAAACGCAAATCGATAGACTGTTGTGGCACACAAGCGCTCGCCGGGATTGAGGATGCACGAAGGAAACTCCGGGCGGTTCGGAGAATCAGGAAATGCCTCTGTCTCAAAGCAGATGCCGTCATGGTTCTGATACGGGTATCCCTGTTTCCCTAAAATGCCCGACAACTCATTGCCGGTGTACAGCTGCATGCCTTCAGTATTTGTCTCTATAATAAGTGAACGGCCGCTCTTCGGCTCCCTGAGACGAGCGACACGCACTAAGGGAGTGTCGTCGTGGGGAATACCGGAACGGGCAGTATGTGCCTGATACGCAGCGGTTACATAGCAGTGATCGTATCCCGCTCCAAGCAGTGCGATGTCTTTTCCGATCCGCTTCTCGCGCAAAAAATCAAACGCCGTTCCGGAAACCGGCAACAGTGCTCCCGTCGGAATACGATCGCCATCTATCGCAAGGACGGCGGGACAATACACGGTCAGCAGGTGATCGCGCACGCTGCCGGTGCCGGCAAGATTGAAATATGTATGATTGGTGATACTGACCGGCGTACGTGCATCGGTGACGGCAGCGGCACGGTACATCAGACACTGTTCACTGTCAAGCGCAACCGTTACCGTAACGTCAAGGGTGCCCGGAAACCCCTGTTCGCCGTCAAGAAATCGCCTGGTACAGTGCACCCCCGTCGATGACGGCAATTCAAACGGCACAACTGTCCACCGCAATTTGTTTGAACGGGTAAAACCCGAATGCAGCGTGTGCGCACCATCGTTCTGATCGAGCAGAAAGCACGTACCGTCGAGCAGAAAACGTCCTCCGCTGATGCGGTTTGCAAAACGCGCGACAGTCGCCCCAAACGAAGCGTTATCTGCTTCATAATCGGCGAGCGTTGCATAGCCGAGCGCTACATCAGTGTCCACTCCCGCCGATCCGTGCAGGACGATGCTCGTTATCGTTGCGCCGTAGTCGGTCAGCGAAAACGACATGCGCCCGTTCCGCACCGTATACAGGTTTGCCGTCGTTCCATCAGAGAGGATGCCAAATGTTCGTACGTGCGTCATACCGGCGGCGCAGATGGCTCCTGCGGATGTGACAGATCGATAACGAATTGCACCTCCGTCAAAGAGCACGAAAGTGCATGGGAAATATCTTCCGCTGCGTATCCTTGGCCATAGAGTTCCATGACCGACTCGTCAAACGTCTTTTCGTACACGACTGGCTGTTCTGCAAAATACACGGGTGGCGGTACAGAAGACGCTGCGGGAAACGCCTCCTCGTGCTCTGTTACCGTGACGGGATTTTCCGTGCCGTCGGACGACAGTGAAAACAAGCTGCCTTGATCGGTAGCAGCGGATACGCCGGAACCCACCCCGACAGAACGGCGGTTTTCTGATGCAGCGATCGCACGATATTTTTCAGCTGCACGCCGTTCCCCAGGCGCCGCTCTCTTTCCCGAACGCGTGACGCGCTCGTGGAGTGCCGCCGCCGTTCGCGCCCGCTCTAATTCCTGCTCTGCAAGCTGAACGTGCTTGTCTGCTTCGGCAATGAGCGCCTTGAGCCGACGCGTGCGGTCTTCGAGCAACGTAATATTCCGTTCGGTTGTCTGGTCGATGTCGCGCACCATATTGTTCATTTCGGCACGCGTACGCGCGATGATGTCGTCGGTAGAGAAAAGGCGTTTAAACCGAACCAACATGACAGCCCAGAGAACACCGTTGAGACCGGTAAACAGAACCGCCAGAAACAGTTGCACCGCTACCTCGTAATATCAATGTGCTGCCCGATGCGCGGGTCGCTGATGCCGTGCGATGGCACCGTTCCGACAGATTCAGCGCTGTCATCAGAGGAACGTTTCCGCTCCTGAAAAAGAGCGGCATCCCCGCCGGCGGCTCCCCCATCGCCGTGAATGCTCGTCGCCTGTGCTTCATCATGTGCCGCCTGCTGCACTCGCTCCGTCTGCTCGATATTCTGCTGTACAGTATGCTGCTGCTGAATACCTTCTGCGAGCTTTGCCCCCTGCTGCTGGTGTGCAACATTCTGGGCAACCGTTCCCATCTGAGCATACATCGTCTGCAGATCAATTGGCTGAATAGCCATCAGGCGTCCTCCGCTCAAGTGACGGCGCTTCATACTTACCGCGTTTGACAAACGTATTGTCGTAATAGAAAGTCACGCTCTTTACCTCAGTGCGTACTTCATCGAGCACATCGCGCACATAAATTTTTACGCCGGAATACACCGTCCCCGATGCCTTTACTTTGCCAACCGCTTTAAGCTCACGTAGGTGTTCCTGCAGCTTCTCAATTTCACCGGTAATGGTCGATGATTCAGCGTCAATATCCCAGGCGCGCTTTTGTAATTCTGCAAGCTTGTCTTCTTTGTCTTTCGGCAGTGCGCGCCGCACCTGCTTTTGATTTTCCAGATTTGTCACGTCGAGCTCAATCGCCTCAAGCTCTTTCATCAGCTCTGCCTGCTTTCCCTGGAGCTCTTCAAGCTGCTGTTTTGCGCGCGGATCAAAGCCGACTTCAAGAACGGTTTCAGATCCCCCCCCGGGAGAACCGATATTGCGCGCGCAGATCTCCTCCGTTGCGAATAGGTGGCCGCCGGTAATTTGCGCTTTTTTACCGCTCAAAATGATATTCCGCATCGCCGTCACGGACGAGCCCATGATGCTGTCATTGACAAAAACATTTTCTTCCGCTTCAACCTTCGTCGCTTGAATAAATTTTGCCCACAGATTTTTGCCCGTCTTGATAAATCCTGTTTCTTTTCCGAATATGCCCTGCTGAACGATGATGTCGCCTTCCGCAATAATCGTGCACTTACCGACAGTGCCGCCGATTTCGATATTGCCCGACGCGGTAACATCAAATCCGTCTTCAACATTACCTTTGATGATAACCGTTCCCAGAAATTTGACGTTGCCTGTTTTTATATTTACGCCGTCAAGTTGCAGCAGCGGCTGAACGGTTATCTTTCCCGCTACAATCAACACCTGCCCGTCAACATCCGCAAGCACCGTCAGTCCGTCCGAATCAAGCCGTGTATTTTGTCCCAGCGGAATCGCAATATCCTTACCATTTTTTGCTTCGAGGTACCGCCCCGCCAGCGTCTTGCCAGACCGTCCTTTTTCTGCGGGAACTTTTTGCGCAAGCGCCTGCCCCGCCACGACATTCTGAATAAGATTCAAATTCTTAAAATTTACCTGTCCCGTTTCATCTTCTCGGGCACGAAGTTTTGTCGGGTCAGTCTCAAAGTGATACGCGATATACGCATCCTGTCCATCGACCGGCAGCACGGCTGCAGCGACTTCATATGGAATGTTATAGACAGGATTGTCGACAAACTCTGCGATCTTATCTTCGTTGATGCCGGCAACAACGCCTTGTATTTTCAAAAAGCGGTGAATCATCTCCGAAGAAATTTCTGCCCCCCCTATTCCAGGACTCGTCGCCGTAATCGTCGCAAGCATGTCGTCTTTCGTCACGTCAACTGCAAGCATCGCGTCTGCCGCATTGTTATGCTGATAACTACCGACAACACGGTACGTACCGTCTGTACCTGCTTCAATGCACTGTCGGACTGCCGCCTCATCGACGCGCAGCGTATCAGGCCGCTGTAAAACTTGACGCACTTCGCGTTCATCAACCGGACGGCCGTCTCCGACCGGTGGCAGTACTTTGAGCAGAATGTTTGCATCAAAATGACGCACGTAGAAAAGTCCGTCGCGATCCACCGGCTGTTCCTCAACGGCCTCCCCCGCTGCATCGTGCAACTCGGCCGTTCGCTTTTTCTTCTGTGCGGTAACCGTTTCAGGATTTTGGTAGATTCTAAGCTTCCACGGTTTTTTCCCAAATCCTAAAAAACCGTTGCTGCCTTTTTCAACCACCTCGTACTGCAAATTGACGGCGCGCGTATCAAGCTGAACTGCCGCATCAGCGATCGCCTCATCTATCGTGTCGGCGTTGACGTCCACATTGTGCAGCGTATTGTCGATTTCGAGGCGCGCCTGCATGTCACGTCTGATTTTTTCAAGCGTAACCATGCCTACATGATTCCCTTGCGCAAGTTGGTCAGTTTTGCACGCAGCCGCAAATTCGCTTTCGTGTGCAACTGTGAAATGCGCGACTCGCTTACGTCGAGCACCTGCCCGATTTCCTTGAACGTCAAATCTTCGTGGTAATACAGTACAATGACCATCTTTTCTTTTTCGGGCAGCTCATTAATCGCTTGAACGATTATCTTACGCACTTCCTCGCGCTCAACGATGACATCAGGATTCATACTTGCTGGAGATTCGATGCTGTCACCGATTGACATATTGTCTGAATCATCCCCTGCATACCAGACATCATTGAGCGACAGAACACTCGTTCCCGACACTTTCATCACTTCTTTGTGATATTCATCTTCCGTTAAACCGAGTGCGCTCGCAATCTCTGCATCCGAGGCAGTTCGCCCGAGCCGCGCTTCAAGTTCGGTGATGGCATCCTCTATCTCCCGCGACTTTTGTCGCACCGAACGCGGTACCCAGTCAATCTGACGAAGCTCGTCAAAAATTGCCCCCCTGATACGGGTAACGGCATAGGTCTTGAATTTTACGTTTTTTGCCGGATCGTATTTTTCTATCGCATCGAGTAGCCCAAATTGACCAAAGCCAACCAAGTCGTCAAACTCAACGCTGTTCGGCATGCCGACTGCAACCTTACCGGCAACATATTTTACGAGCGGCATGTACTGACGGATGAATTTATCGCGCAGCGTTGGATTATGTGTCGTGCGGTATTCCTCCCACAGGGCGTCTTCTTCTCTTTCGTCGTTCACCATATCGTTCTACCTTTCGCGTTGTATTTCCGCCGCATCATTCATCTGCGAGCACTGTACTGATAGCGCGCGCCATCAGTACGGTATCTGCCCCCTCCGTTACGGACGCACCCGACGCCGCGGATACATGACGGGGCGAAAAATCATCATCATCATCGCCAGTATCCATCGTATCCACCGTATCATCAATTTTAATGCTGTCCATGTCGGGCAGCTCGTCAAGTTCGTCATCCGCCGTATGACTGTGAGATGAAACGGCTGTATCTGGCTGCGGGCGCTCCGACAAAGACGCCTCGTTCTCTGCTGCAACGGGAAATCCCGGCACAAAATCTAAATGATCTACTCCG
>JAFUFE010000104.1 GCA_017470085.1 Treponema sp. | reverse complement strand
TTGGCGGCTGTGGTCGTGATAATCCTGGGAACGCTCGGGATCAACTAGTGTGAAAAGTGCGGGAGCGTTTTTTACGGAAATCTCCCGCCATCCTGCTGCAGGTGACAGAAGCCGCTGCGGCAGGATGGCTTTTGGCCCTCGGCGAGGAACACTGTTACCGTGCGTTTTCGCCGGTCGGTGCAGTATGTGCGGTAAAAAAATGCGGTTGTGGAAAAATAAAACTTGACAATTTCTACTTCTCAACTATACTGGAATAACTGGCATAAACGCACAATGTCGGAGCATCTCGGCAGGGAATTTCCTGTGCTTTTATCATGTATTTTTTGCTGCATTTTTATCTGGCGGAAAAAGTGCAGTGTTCCAGTATAATGTCGGTAACCTAAGGAGGTAGCTGTATGGAATTCATTAAATATGAAGTAGACGGTGCTGTTGGGCTCATTACGATCGATCGTCCAAAAGCACTCAACGCGTTGAACAGCGCGGTACTCGCAGAGTTGGATGAGGTGATTACAGCGGTAGACTGTGCTGCCGTGCGCTGTCTGGTTATCACCGGTGCGGGAGACAAAAGCTTTGTAGCCGGAGCCGATATCGGTGAGATGAGTAGTTTGACGAAGGTGGAGGGCGAAGCGTTCGGCAAAAAGGGGAATGACATCTTCCGAAAAATAGAGACTTTGCCGATCCCGGTTATCGCGGCGGTCAACGGGTTTGCACTCGGCGGTGGTTGCGAGCTTTCGATGAGCTGCGACATCCGCATCTGCTCTGACAACGCGGTCTTTGGGCAACCGGAAGTGGGGCTCGGCATTACGCCGGGGTTCGGCGGTACGCAGCGTCTGGCGCGTTTGGTGAGCCCTGGCATGGCAAAGCAGCTCATCTTTACCGCGCGGAACATTAAGGCAGAGGAGGCGCTGCGCATCGGACTGGTAAACGCGATATATCTGCAGGCGGAGCTCCTGCCAGAGGCAAAGAAGATGGCCGCTGCGATCGCGAAAAATGCGCCGATTGCGGTACGCAACTGCAAAAAGGCGATCAATGACGGTCTGCAGGTGGACATGGACAAGGCAATTGTCGTGGAGGAAAAGCTTTTTGGCGACTGCTTTGAAAGCTATGACCAGAAAGAAGGTATGGCAGCGTTCCTTGAAAAGCGCAAGGTTGAGGCGTTCCTCAATAAATAGAACGTTGCGGTAGAAGGATGTGACGCAAAAATAATTTTGCTACAATAATATTAGTTTTTAGGAGGCTACATTCATGAAAGTTGGTATCATAGGTGCAGGAACTATGGGCGGTGGAATTGCGCAGACGTTTGCTCAAGCGGGGCACACCGTTGCGCTGTGCGATATCAGTGAGGAACTGGCTGCCGGCGGTAAAACGAAGATTGCCAAAGGGCTTGAGAAAATGGTCAGCAAAGGCAAGATGGAGCAGTCCGCGGCGGATGCGCTGCTTGCCAACATCACGACCGGTTTAAAAGAAAACGTCTGCGGCGACTGCGATTTGGTGGTTGAGGCAGCACTTGAAAACATGGACATCAAGAAAAAGACGTTTAAAGAGCTTGACGGCATCTGCACAAAAGCAGACTGCATCCTTGCGACAAATACGTCGAGCCTTTCGATTACGGAGATTGGGCAGGGAATCACGCATCCGGTTGTTGGTATGCACTTTTTTAATCCGGTACCAGTTATGAAGCTCGTCGAAGTCATCGCGGGGCTCAATACGCCGGCTGCCGTGGTTGAAAAAATCAAAAAGGTAAGCGAAGAAATCGGCAAAACGCCCGTACAGGTTGACGAGGCAGCGGGATTTGTGGTGAACCGCATTTTGGTTCCGATGATCAATGAAGCAGCCGGCATTTTGGCGGAAGGCGTCGCGACGGCGGAGGACATCGATACCGCTATGAAACTCGGTGCGAACCATCCGATGGGGCCGCTTGCGCTCGGCGATTTAATTGGGCTGGATGTGGTGCTCGCCATCATGGACGTGCTGACGGTTGAAACGGGCGACCCGAAATATCGTGCGCACCCGTTGCTCAAGAAAATGGTACGGGGCGGCAAGCTCGGCCGCAAGACCGGCATCGGCTTTTTTGACTACAGCAAATAACGCGTGACGTTGATATAAAACATACTATTATCAGGAACGGGATGCGCAATTCTTTTCCTGAATAATATAACTACGGAGGACTAAAACATGGATTTTACTTTGAGCAAAGAACAGCTCATGGCACAACAATTATTCCGTGATTTCGCACAGAATGAAGTGAAGCCGCTTGCCGCTCAGGTTGACGAAGAGGAGATGTTCCCGGAAGAAACCGTCAAAAAGATGGCGAAACTCGGTATTATGGGGATTCCGGTATCGAAGGAATACGGCGGCGCCGGCGGTGACATCCTGACTTACGCGATGTGCATTGAGGAGCTGTCAAAAGTGTGCGCCACAACCGCCGTCATCGTTTCTGCGCATACATCATTGTGTATCGATCCTATCATGCACTATGGCACTGAAGAACAGAAACGGAAATACGTTCCCGATCTTGCGTCGGGTAAAAAACTCGGTGCATTCGGGTTGACCGAACCGGGCGCCGGTACCGACGCACAGGGGCAGCAAACGGTCGCTGTGCTCGACGGTGATCACTGGGTTTTGAACGGCAGCAAGATATTCATTACGAACGCGGGATTTGCAGACGTGTTTATTGTCATCGCCATTACCGGTACGGTGACCGACAAAAAAGGCCGCACGAGCAAAGAGATCAGCGCCTTTATCGTTGAGCGCAATTTTCCCGGCTTCTCGGTCGGCAAGCACGAAAAAAAGATGGGTATTCGCGGTTCGTCTACGTGCGAGCTGATTTTTGAAGACTGCATTGTGCCGAAAGAAAATATGCTCGGCATGCAGGGCAAAGGTTTCAACATTGCCATGGGCACGCTCGACGGCGGACGCATCGGCATTGCGGCACAGGCGCTCGGCATCGCCGAAGGCGCGATAGACGAAACGATCAAATACACGAAAGAGCGCGTGCAGTTTAAAAAGCGCATCAGCCAGTTTCAGAACACGCAGTTTGAGCTTGCCGATATGGCGGCACGCACACAGGCGGCGCAGTATCTGGTGTATGCAGCGGCATGTAAAAAGGACGCGGTCAACAAAGGGGCGAATGTGCGCTACTCTGCGGATGCGGCTATGGCGAAACTCGTGGCAGCGGAAACAGCGAGCGATGTAACGCGCCGCTGCGTGCAGCTTTTCGGCGGGTACGGCTATACGCGCGACTATCCGGTTGAACGCATGATGCGCGACGCAAAAATTACAGAGATCTATGAAGGCACGAGCGAAGTGCAGCGCATGGTCATTGCCGGTACCATAGGCGTTAACTAAGACATTTGAGTAGGAGAGTTAAATGAAAGCTATTGTTTGTGTAAAACAAGTTCCCGATACGTCTGGGAAAGTTGCCGTAAAAGAGAACGGTCAGCTTGACCGCGCTTCGATGGCGACTATAACCAACCCGGATGACTTGAACGCGATTGACGCGGCGCTCCAGTTGAAAGATGAGACCGGCTGTGAAGTTATTGCGGTTTCCATGGGGCCGGCTCCTGCAGAAGGCATGCTCCGTGAACTTTTGGCGCGCGGCGTTGACAAGGCAGTGCTGGTGAGCGGTCGCGAGTTCGGCGGCAGCGACACGTATGCAACAAGCCAGATTCTTGCCGCTGCGGTACGCCGCATCGGCATTGGTCCAGAAGATATCGTGCTCTGTGGGCGTCAGGCGATCGACGGCGACACTGCACAGGTCGGGCCGCAGATTGCAGAAAAGCTCGGGCTGCCGCAAATTACGTACGCTGCGGACATCAAAAAAGAGGGCAACACGGTGACGGTGAAGCGTATGCTTGAAGACGGTTACATGCTGCTTAAAGTCAAGACGCCGTGCCTTATCACGTGCATCAAAGAGCTCAACACGCCGCGCTACATGAGCGTTGGCGGCATCTTGGAATGCTATTCAAAGCCGTACGAAGTATTCGATTACGAAGCGCTCAAAGATGACCCGCTCATCGACAAAGATACGATTGGTTTGGAAGGTTCCCCGACGAACGTGTACAAATCGTTCACGCCGCCGCAAAAGGGTGCCGGCACGATGCTTGAAGGTGCTGACAAAGCCGCCTGTGAGAAACTGGTCGGCATGCTGGCGGAAAAGCATATTATCTAAGGGGAGAGAGGAGTGATACATGGCATACGATAGCAAAGACACCGCCGCTTTCAAAGGCGTTTGGGTATTTTGTGAGCAGCGCAATGGAGAGATTCTCAACACTTCGTTTGAGCTGTTGAGCGAGGGACGAAAGCTTGCAAATGATTTGAAGACCGAGCTGTGTGGTGTTGTTCTTGGAAAAGGGATCAAAGACGATGCACTGAAAAACCTTGGTGGATATGGTGCTGACAAAGTATTCTACTGCGAGCACGACCTTTTGGCGGACTACACGACGGACGCGTATACGAAAGTTATCAATGAGCTGGTGGAAGACAAAAAGCCGGAAGTGATGCTCATAGGCGCAACCACAATCGGACGTGATTTGGGACCGCGCTGTGCGGCACGGCTGCACACCGGCTTGACTGCGGATACCACGCACCTTGACGTGGACACAGCAAAATACAAGGAATTCTTGCGCACAAGCTCAACGATGAACGTTGACAAAATTCCGTTCGAGGAAAACACAAACCTAAAAATGACACGTCCGGCGTTCGGTGGCCATTTGATGGCAACGATTATCTGTCCGCGCTTCCGCCCGCAGATTGCAACAGTGCGTCCGGGTGTGATGAAAAAGCAGGATTTTGACAGCGCACAGGCGGGGAAAACGGTCATAGAAAAGGTGCCGGTAACCCTTTCAAAGGACGACATCAGTGTAGACATCCTTGAAATCAAGAAAACGGCAAAGGATCTCGTTGACTTGATCGGTGCGAACATCGTCGTGTCTGTCGGACGCGGTATCAGTAAGGATCCGAAGGCGGGCATCAAGCTTGCTGAAGATTTGGCGACTGCGCTCGGCGGCGTGGTGGGCGCGTCTCGTGCGGTTGTTGATGCCGGCTGGATCGACGCGAATCAGCAGGTAGGACAGACAGGGAAGACTGTGCACCCGCACATCTACGTGGCGCTCGGCATCTCTGGCGCTATTCAGCACTTGGCGGGCATGCAGGATTCTGAGTACATCATCGCGGTGAACAAGAACGCGGATGCACCGATTTTCCAAGTGGCGGATTACGGCATTGCAGGCGACCTCTTTAAGGTGACGCCGATGCTCGTTGAGGCGGTGAAAGCGGCGAAAGGCAGCTTGTAAGCCAGCGGAAACGCTGTAAATTGCGGCTTTGCGGGGCACCCGGAACGGGTGCCCTTTTTTTGCGGGCGGCAGTTTTTACGGCCGCCCGCGCTTTGAAAAACCGCTTTGGATTCGTGCGGCTAGTCTTACCCCGGACGCGGCGGGCGAAGTTTCAAAACGAGCAAAGCCCGTTTTGAAATGGAGGGAAACCGGAACCCGGAGCGGCCGGCTGGGAGATTTCGCATGGTCATAAAAAAAATGAATGCGGTATCCGTTGCCCCTTTGATTGTCTGTTTTGCGGACTGTGCGCTTCAGGCTTTTTGGCGATTATAATTTGTCTATCAACATGGAGCATTTGCCGGACGGTATGGGCAGCGTCTTTTTCTTTTTGTCGATGATGTTTATGGTAAAATAGTAAAGCTTTTCGCTTTCCATTTGGATTTCCCAACCGCGCGTACTTTTGTTGCTGAGGATTGTGATAAGGTTTCGTTTGAGCGACAGGTTTTCGATGCCCATGATTTCGAGGTTGGGGATAATCCAGTCGACGGTTTTACGCGGTAGGCTGATGGCAAGCCCGATGACGTTTTCTATCATGAGTGCGATGGTGGACAGCCCGGTGCCCTGTAGGTAGTGCGCACGCGGAAATGCGGGATGGCGCACCCATGACGCGACACCTTCTTTGCCAGGCAGGTAGGCTTCGTAGAGGTTGCCTTTCTGTTTGGAATCGCTCGGCATGAGCGCATCGAGCACGTAGTAGAGGTGGCGAATGGCGCATTCGCGGGCGAACTCGTAGCGTTTGTATTTTTCGAGTCCTTTGATGACCATGAAGTTGAATGCAGGGAAAACGCTGCCGCAAAAGCCTTCGCCGGTCGCTTTGAAATGCGTGCTGTCTGCCGCAAGCGAGGGAAACGGATGTTCGGTGCCGAATGTTTTTGGGTTTGAAAGGTGCGCAATGAGCTCGTCAGCACGGTCTGCGTTCGGAATTTCTGCGAGCAGCGGCCAGAATCCAGCGATTGTTTTTTCTGGCAGCCGGGTTTCGGTTTTGTCAAGGTCGTGGTAGAAGTGCGTGTGGCTGTTCCACATCAGGGAATTGATGCGCGTTTTAATTGAAAAGTACATGCGGCGGTACTGAAAGCTTAAATCTTTGTCGTTCAGGATGTCGCCGAGCACCGACATGTGTGCCGCATTGATGGCGACCGCCGCGTTGAAGTCAATCGGATAGCGGCAGTTTTCCCGCGGTGCGTTGACCATGGTGCTTGCCGCTGCGGGCGCGGCGTACAGGCCGTTTTCTTGTTTGAACGTGGCATCGATCCACGTCATGTACCGCTCAAGGACGGGCATAATTTCTTTGATGCGGCGCTTGTCAGCAGATTTGTGGTACAGGTTGAACTCTGCCCACGCGAACAGCGGCAGTCCGACGCCTTCGGGATTGCTTTTGTCTGTGAGCGCTTTGTTTGTAACGGTGTCATATCTCCAGCGGATGGCGCCGTTCTTTTCCTGGCGATTGTACAGATAATCGATGTTTTGGTTTGCATTATAGTTGCGGTTTGAGTATACCAGAAAAAATGACGAAAAAATCGATTCAAACTGATCTATAACGTATTTTTCGCCGTCGGGATAGATGAAGTAGCCAGCGGGCGATGGTTCGCCAGACGATGGGTTGATCCAGCATTTGGTGAGCATTGACCATGTTTTATTGTATATATCGACAAAATCCTGATCGTAAAAATGGATCTTAGGAAAATCATGTTTGTTCAACGGGAACTCCTTTTGAGATGGCGTTGCTTTGTTTGAATCAACATGCCATATAGTATAGCATAGAATCACAGAAAAAGTAAATTTTTTTACCGATTTTGTCCAAAAAGAGCGGCGCCGGAAGATTTACGGTTCGGCTGCTATTTCGTCAGTCGGCTCACGTGTCGCGCTGTCTGCTGTGTCTTCTGGCTCTTGTTCTTGCTCCGGAAGAGCGGGAGTTGTGGTTTCTTGCGGCCGATATTCCAGAACGATTGTTTCAACCTGATCGCGGTGCCGGGATTTCAGCAGGAGCGATTCCGTGCCACTTTGGTAGATATAGCCGGATGAAGTGTATGTTTCAAATCGCGGGTCAGTGCGGTACGCTGTGTCGTACATATAGATAGCAGTAAACGATGGGACGCCGCGAAAGATGACGTGGTGCGTATACGGAAAGTCAATCATGAGTTGGATAGAATTTGCCGTTCGGTCAAGTCGAATCGAGCGCGCAACCGTCCATGCCCATATCGTGCCGCCGGTGCTTGCGTGCAACACAGCGACGTGTGGATAAAATGTATTGTTGTGGGTGATGATCGGGTACAGCACGGCGAGCGTTTCCCGGTCAAACGATGCGCTATTTGTCAGCGCGGTTGTGAGCATGAGGTAGCCTGCACGGGCGATGTCAGGCTGTTCGGTGAGCAGTCCGTAGTGTACAAGGGCGTCCGCTGCCCGTGCTGTTTCGAGCGCTGGGAGCAGACTGCCGTTTTCAGAGATGAACAGCGTGTTGTTGTCAAGCACGCAGTATGTTTCTATCGTGCTGCACGCCGCGCGTGCCGCTGGTGCAAGCCGCTCTGCAAGCGGAACGGCTGCACGGGAGAGCGCGTTATACGTGCGGACAACGGTGACCGCCTCAGAGACGGAGAGCGTGCCCGCAGCTGCTTCTGCAGCCCATGTGAGCAATTGTACCGCAGCGGCCGAATTTTGGTTTATAATGAGGTAGTTTTCGATGTTCGGTGCAGCGAGTATTTCCACTGCCGTCTCCGGCGTGCTGTTTCTAACGCGCGTGTCCTGTGCCGAAAGTTCGGTGGACAGCGTTGCATTCGATGCCGCAAGCGAGTTGAAATAGGGCGCGGACAGATAGGTGCGATTCGTGCTCCGGCGGAACGACTGCGGTACGCTGTTAACCGCTTCGGTGTACCGTCCGGTTTCTGCCATTGCTGCGACGAATGAGACCGCTTCTTGCTCGCTTGTCGGTGCCTCTCCGGAGCGGAACGCCGCGCCCGCTGCGGAGATCAATGCCGAGCGGACTGCCGTTACCGTTTGGCGGTACGCGCTGTTTGAGGCGCTCTCTATTTCTGGTGTATCAGCGAATGCAAACAGTTTGTCACGGTTGGTAAACCGGTAGCTCGCGACAGACTGTTGTGCGGTAAACGAGATGCTGTCTGCATCGATCGCTGCCGCAGCAAAAATCCAGTTTTTACTGTTGTTTGAAATTTCAAGCAGCGAATCGTTTTTCCGGTCAGCAGAAAAACCGGACGCGATTATGTAGGGCACGGTGACGACGGCGAGCTCTTCCGGGAAAAAGGCATTTATGGTAAGATAAGCGCTGTCGGTGTCATCGCTGACGGTGAAGATGAGCGAAACATTTTCAGAAAACGACAGCTGTATGGAAAACGGGCTGTGGCGTTCCCATGATTCAAGGACAAGCGGTTCGGGTTGGGTGCTGGCGCACGGTACGGCAGTCAGCGGCGATTGCTCGCGGGCAAAAAATGAGATGCCGCGGAACGATGCGGTGAACATGTTTTGCAAAACGGATGTTCCATCTGCTGCTGTTTCAGCGGTAAGCGAAATACGGAGTGCACCGCACCGCTCTTGAAATGTTGCGCCGGTTCTAAATTGCAGGATAAAAATGCCGAAAATAACAATACTGTAACCAATGGTGAGTGCGAGCAGCTTTTTTATAAAATGCGGTGCATACATGGTGTAATCAGTGTATACCAATGACGATGGAAATTGCAACTGCTTTTGTTTTTGAGGGATACGATATGCAAAGCAAAATCATGCGGTACATACAGCGTACCGTTTTTGTGGTGATGAGTGCGGCGTTTCTGTCGTGTGTGACTACCCGAACAGAGCGGACGCAGGAACCGGCAGAAGGATCTGCTACCGTGCCTGTAGCGGCGAACACTGTCTCCGACACTGCGGCGGTTGCCTTTGCCCGGAATGTAAAGGCCGCGCTCGACGTACAAGACATGCAGCGCGCGCTTTCGCTGTTTGATACGATGCCGCGCGAACTCGCGGATGATGTTGGGCTGCAAGTGGTGCATGCATCCATACTGGTTTCTGCGGGGCGGTATGCAGAGGCGCAGGAGATTGTTGCTGCGCTTGAGCGCGCTGGCGTTGCAGAAACGGACACACTTGAGCTTTCCGCTATGATAGCTGCTGCGTCAGGAGATCGTCGTGCGGAACGTGCCGCCGTACAAAAAATTCTTGCAACTGATCCAACCAATGCGATTGCAAACATTCAGCAGGCAAAGGAGCACGCGCTCAACAAGCGGTACCAGCTTGCCGCTCATTCATACGAGCGGGCGCTCAAAGGGCAGCCGGACAACACAGAAGCGCTGTTTGGCTGCGCGCAGATGAATTACTACGTGGGAAAGCTTAAAGAATCGGAAGCGTATCTACACCGGCTGCTCGAACTGGAACCAAACAATGCCTACGCGTTTGCCTATTTGGGGAAGCTCGCTGCTGACGATGAAAACTATTTGCGTGCGTCTCGATTTGTTACCCAGGCGATTGCGGCTGACGGAATGCGTCCTGATTTCTATCTTGATCTCGGTGTCTACGAGCGGTATCAAGGGCACTTTGATGCGGCAGAGGATGCGTGGACAAAGGCCATTGCGTTACAACCCGATTATTTTTTAGGGTACGTGTATCGGGGGGGGCTATATAGTGAACGGGAGAACTATAGCCGTGCGCTTGCCGACTATCTGAAAGTAGTGGAATATAATCCAAAATATTATTTTGCCTATGAGGAGATAGGCGTGTTGCAGTGGCACGCCCAAAACTGGCCAGCTGCGCGCAGTGCGTTCTTGGAGGCGTTGAATTATGCGTCAAACAACTATGCGTATATGCTCATGGTTGCGGCAACGTATCTCAAAGAGAAAAACACCGTGGAAGCAAAATCATATTTAGCACGAGCGATGCGCGGCCGTGCGACTAACAGTTTGGAATATCAGATGCTGCGGCTCTATCACGATCAGGGCGGAACAAATGCAGAGAATAACGTGATGCTCAATATCGAACGAGAGGCGAACACAACAAAAAAAGGCAAGCTGCGGTACTATATGGGATTGTATTACGACCTAAAGGGCAGCGAAAAAGCAGCGAATGAATTCTACCTACAGGCAACCAGTATTCAGGCGCCGCTTTTTTTTGAATACCGACTGGCAGAGTGGGGTTTAGAACGATGAGTCGGACGCAGCAGATACTTTCGCTCGGTGAAAGAGTTATTACGCTCATCGGGACGGCACATGTTTCTGCCGAGAGCGTCGCAGAAGTGTCAGCTGCGGTTGCCACGATGCATCCTGAATGCGTGTGTGTAGAGCTCGACGAACGACGGCGCGAATCGATTTTGAATGAAGCGTCATGGCGTACATTGGATATTGTTAAAGTGCTGCGCCAAGGTGAAGCATTTTTGATGATAGGAAATGTGGTGCTCGCTTCATTCCAGCGGCGGATGGGGCAGGGCGTCGGCGTACGGCCGGGGGATGAATTAGTTGCTGCTCTCCGTGCCGCAGAAGCGCTCGCCATTCCCACCGTTCTGGTTGATCGTCCGATACAGGTAACGCTCCGTCGCGCGTGGG
>JAFUFE010000103.1 GCA_017470085.1 Treponema sp. | reverse complement strand
GTACGATTGACCGCGCGGCAAAGGAAACGCAAGCGGTACAGAATGCGGGAAGCGTCCGTCCGTGGCAGCGCGTTTCCGATGCGCGGCGCTATACGGTGCTCGGTACGCTTGCTGCGCTGCGCGTTATCCGGACGAAAAAAGGTGATGAAATGGCGTTCGCTGATCTGCAGGATTACTACGGTACCATCAACTTGACTTTTTTTAGCAAGACGTGGCAGGACATATGCAGAGTGGCGACGCTGACCGATGGCGAAATCTATGCGTTCAAAGGACATGTTGATATTTCACGTGAACCGCCGAGTTTTATTGTTGATGCATTTGAACCACTTGAGTCGCTCCATATGCGCGCTGTTCAGGAGGTGCATGTTGAACTCGAACGGGGCATTACGACAGCACACGATATCGTCCCGTTGAAAGATTTTTTGTTTGGCAAAAGCGGTGCCTGTACAGTATATTTTCATATAGATACTGAAACAGGGCCGTACATCGTCAAAGGAAATACGCAGCTTATGGTTGCGTCAGACAGTGGTACTATACATGAGCTGAAAGACTTGCCGTTTGTGAAAGACGTATGGACCGCTTAACGCTGCGCGGATGCCGCAGACAGATGCACCGCTTTATGCGTTGAACAGCTGACGGGACGGTGTGTTTTAGTTTTGGAGGATTGTAATGCATCGTGTTTTTTGGGGTGCCGCACGGGTAGTGAATATTTACGCAACCGTCTGTTTTATCCGCATCATTCTGTCGTGGTTTCCAGGCGCACTGTATACGCGTTTTGGGCAATTACTTTCAGCTGTGTGCGATCCATATTTAAATCTGTTTCGCCCTATTCGCTGGCTACATGTGGGTGCCGTCGATTTTTCTCCCATGCTCGCAATCGGCGCGCTCTCTGCGCTTGCAACGATTTTGCAAGGTATTGCGCAAACGGGACGTATCTACTTTGGTGGCATTTTAGCGCTGCTCATCAGCCTTGTATGGTCGGTCATCTTTGCTCTGGCATTGCTGCTGTTGATTGTTCTGGTGATCCGATTTGTTGCTTTGCTGTTTGGAAGAAACTCCCAGTACTATGGCTCGATATGGTCACAACTTGACGGCGCATTGAGCCCGCTCGTATTTCGTATGACAAGGATTTTTCCGCGTCGGTTTGCGCTCAATTATCGCGGTGCACTTATCGGAGCGATTGGTATGTTGACGGTCATACTACTGGCGGGACGATTTACAGTCGACATGCTCGTTTATTGGGTGTCGCTGCTTCCTGTTTAAACTGTGGAGAATGCAGTGAAGCTGTCTGAGCTCAACCATTCTGTCAGTACACTGCCGGGTACCGGTGCCGTTACGGGGCGGCTGTTTGCGCGATTACATATTTTTACCGTTGCTGATTTACTGCAATTTTATCCCAAGGACTATGATGACCGCACTGAGCGCCGCTCGCTTGCCGCGTATGCAACGGGGAAAGTGCACACCGCCGTTCGTGTCACCGCTCATGAATGGTTCGGCTACGGAAAAATGCGTACACTGAAAATCTGTATCTCCGATGATACCGCTCAGGCAGCGCTCATCGCGTTTAACCGTGCTTTTTTGGAAAAAACATTTTCCGTTGGCAGCATCCTTTCCGTCACCGGCGTATTCACCGTCCGCCGCGGCGAGCTGCAATCTACCCGTTTTGATGCGGTTAAACTTGCAGATGAGGGAACGCTCGATGCATTTTCCGGTACTCTTCCCGATGCCGCCGTCTTGCCGCTCTATCCGCTGACCGAAGGACTACGGCAGAAAAATGTCCGCAAAACAATCGCGTATGCTTTACAGCAGTACGGCAAATTTATAGATAATGAACTGCCGCCTGACATTATCGCCAATCGAGGGCTGCTCGACAAGCAGACCGCCGTTGCATGGATTCACACGCCGCGAACCATGGCCGACGTGTCTGCTGCGCGCCGAACGCTTATCTATGAAGAACTCTTTCAGTTTCAAGCGGCTTTAGCAGCGCGTGCGTGGAACCATTCGGGAACAATTCCTGAAATATCGTTGGATAAAGCGCTTCTGGCACGGGTATCAGACGGCATAACCGATGCACTGACCGATGATCTGTTTGTGTCGTCGCTTTCGCCGCTGCAGCGGGATGCGCTTGGACGGCTGCCGTTCGCACTGACTGGTGATCAAAAGCGAGCAATCGTCTGCATCAATAATGATCTTGACCGCGGATACCGTGAGCGGAATGCACTCTATACAACGGATTCGCCGGCAACCACGAGCGAAGCAATGCCACCACCGGCGAGGCGTCCTGTTTTTACGATGGCGCGGTTGCTTGAAGGCGACGTCGGTTCTGGAAAAACAGTCGTTGCGCTCTTTGCCTGTCTGCGCGTTGTCAGCTGGGGGGGGCAGTGTGCATTTATGGCACCGACGGAAATCCTTGCGCGTCAGCACGCGGAATCGGCGGCACAACTGCTCGAACCACTCGGTGTCCGGGTTGCGTTTTTGACCGGAAACGTTACGGCACGTGGGCAGTCACTGGTGTTGGATGCGGTGAAAAATGGCACCGTTGACATCGTTATCGGGATGCACGCATTGTTTTCTGCGCGCGTGTGCTACAATGACTTGCAGCTAGCAGTCATCGATGAGCAACACCGTTTCGGGGTATTACAGCGACAGGCAATCATTGAAAAAGGCAGGCGCAGCGCTGGCGGCTCATCGTATACGGTGCATCTTTTGATGATGAGTGCAACACCAATACCGCAGACGCTCGCTTTAACGGTGTTCGGCGATCTTGACGTATCGGTGCTTGCGGCAAAGCCGGCCGGTCGTCAAAAGATTAAGACATATTTAGTGCGTGAAGGAAATGAGCGGAATGCGTATGAAGCAGTGCGAAAAGAACTTTCGGCGGGGCATCAGGCGTATTTCGTTTATCCCGCTATTGGTGACAGAGCGTCGGACGGTGAAGTTTTTGCTCCCCCGTATGATGGAACGCCGCCATTTTCGGAACGGCACGACTCTCGAGGTGCATTCAAATCCGCGGAACAAATGTTTTTACGTCTTTCACAGGAGATTTACCCGGAGTATACCTGCGCACTGGTGCATTCACGCGTTGATGAGGCAGAGCAGCGGGCGCTCTTTGAAGCGTTTCGCGCCGGAACGATACAGGTTCTTGCCGCGACAACTGTTATTGAGGTGGGTGTTGACGTACCGAATGCAACGTGTATCGTCGTCGAGCAAGCAGACCGCTTTGGCCTTGCGCAGCTGCATCAGTTGCGCGGTCGTGTGGGACGCAGTAGTGCACAATCATACTGTTTCCTTATCTATAGCAAATCACTGACAGAGACAGGTATCGAACGGATGAAAATCATCCGCGAAAGTACCGATGGCTTTTACATTGCGGAACAGGATTTGAAACTCCGTGGTCCCGGAGAAGTGCTGGGGCTTACACAGGCGGGTGCTCTGACGCTCGGTATTGCCGATGTGGTACGTGACCATGACATGTTGCTCATAGCACGAGCCGACGCTTTTAATTACCTCCATAGAACGCTGCGTACGGATACACACTGAACGCGGTCAGATGTTTTTGCTTCGGTCTGGTTTGCTGGCTGCTCTGTATTGTGGTTTTGCGATTTTGTTCCGCACTATTTATAGGAACGAGAGCGGTTTTAGATGCCGTTTGTGCAGTGGGTATTTTTTTCACTGTAAAAATGAATATGATGACAGTTGTTCCGGCTTAGCATAACCGTTCTAGAATTTTCACAACGGCTATAACAACAACTATACCGATTATAAAAATCATATAGGTTTGAGAACATCGTACGCCAGTTTTGATGCTCTCTGTTGTTTCGTGTTTTTCAAATGTTCCTATTTTTGAAGAAATCGCATCGAGCTGCTTTTTTAATTCATCAGAGTTTTCATACGTTTCCCAATGAATATAAAACCGTTTGACAAATCCCAGTCTATAGGTGACCGTCCCTTTCGTCTCTTTATACGATTTTATATCCGAAAAATTGACTGTCGTATTTGCTATAGTATTTTTTACTATGGCATACGTATCTTCAATGTCCAATTCCCAGTTCTCAAAATATTTTTGTATCATCTTTAAACTGAGTATGACACACAGAAAACTAATTGCCATTAAAAATACATTCATCGGTAAAATTAGTTTTAAAAGTATTCTTTTGTGTTCTTCAGGCACATCCATACCTAGTAAGATAAAATCTGTAAAAAGGATAAAAAAGACGGTAATCGGAATTATGTGTTTCAGCATCCTTTTTATACTGTATTTTGCAAATAATTTTTTCTTTGAAATATCAGATTTAAATACCATATTCACTGCTCCCTATATGTTAGTGGCATACGACAAGTCAATGTACTGCATCTGCTGTCCGCTCATTGTAATTTACCGTCATCGCTTTGGCAAGTTAAATGCTCTTAATTCTAACTGTCTTTTTATGTATTCTGTTTTATAGTTTACAAGAACAGCTGATTCTATATTTTTTTATGGTCGCAGTGACATTAAAGGACAGTAACCGGTCACTATTTGCTAGCAGGAAAATCACACACGACTTGTTCTTTATCATAACTATAAGGACGATTTTGTTTTGCGATATTTTTGCACGAATGCTTTTCTTACGTGGGTAATGTGTGTCTGTACTTTTTTTTACGGTAGTGGTGTGTGGGGAATATTTTTTATTTCCTAAAAATCAAACTCGTGTAATTTTTCGTTTTAGTTGCAAAAATTTTATACTTGGACAAAAACTGGTCAATTAATAAAATCAAACCCCGAAAATTATGTATCACTGCAGCAGAAAAAGCGATATATTGGAATGGGGAAATTCAAACAGCTATATATTCTCTATTTATACCCCCCCCCTCCCCACACATACACATACACCATCCCCAAAAAACACACACATACATATGCACACCATACGTATTAAAAGAGTTATTGTGTGCACCAATAAAAATAATCACAATCAACACTATAAGAAAAACTATTTTAACTTTCAGAAAAAAGTTCATCGCAATTAGTAACATCATTCAGTGCAAATGCACGGCTTTGAGCAAAGTGCGGATTTTTAAACGACTCCGCCTTAAAAAAAATCCTGTGCTCCTGTGAAACCGTGCGGTGAATTGCCCCAGCGCGCGCATTGTGCTATCATCATGCTGCTCGGTGCGGTAAGCGCGTGGTTTTGAAAATTATACGATGGGGTTGATTATATGAGTGATGAAGTGAGAGTTCGCTATGCACCTTCTCCGACAGGATTGCAACACATAGGCGGCGTGCGCACAGCGCTTTTCAATTATTTGTTTGCGCGCTCAAAAGGCGGGAAGTTTATTTTGCGGCTCGAAGACACTGACCGCACGCGCTTCGACGAGGCGTATGTCAAAAACTTGTACGACACGATGAGCTGGCTCGGTTTGGAGTGGGACGAAGGCGGCGACAAGGGCGGCGAGTTCGGTCCATATGTGCAGAGTGAGCGGTTCGACTTGTACAAAAAATATGCGGAGGAGCTTGTTGCAAAAGGTGAAGCGTATTACTGCTTTTGCGATGCGGAGCGGCTTGAGCGAATCCGAAAAATTCAAACAGAAAACAAAATGGCACCCGGTTATGACCGCCATTGTCGCATGCTCACACCTGAAGAAGTGCAGGAACAGCGTGCGAGCGGAAAGCCGCACGTCATTCGTCTCAAGGTGCCGCTCGAAGGCGAGACGGAGTTCCACGATTATCTGCTCGGCGATATAAAATGGAAAAACGAAGACATCAGTCCCGACCCAGTGCTGCTCAAAAGTGACGGCTTTCCGACATATCACTTGGCAAATATTGTTGACGACCATTTCATGCGCATTACGCACGTGCTGCGCGCGCAGGAATGGATTCCGTCAACGCCGCTTCACGTGCAGATGTACCGCGCGTTCGGCTGGGAGCATCCCGAATTTTGTCATCTTCCGATGGTGAACGGCAAGGACGGACAAAAGCTTTCAAAGCGTCATGGAGCAACGAGCGTGAATGAGTTTCGCGCGCGCGGCTATCTTCCAGAGGCGATTATCAATTACGTTGCCATGCTCGGCTGTTCGTACATTGACGGCAAAGACCTGTACACGCTCCAAGAGTTGTGCACGCATTTTAAAATAGAGCATCTCAATAAATCGCCCGCCGTGTTCGATTACAAAAAGCTTGAATGGTACAACGGGCAGTATATCCGTTCGCTTTCCGATGAGGAATTGTATGTGCGGACGCTGCCGTTTATCACCGGTACGGGAGATGCGGCGCTCGCCGTGAACGAAAGCGACGAATTCCCTGCACCGCATGTGGGGCCGCACTATTCAGGCATCGCGCTCGGCAGCGACGGCGAGCCGGTGTGCGTTGACGAGTCCATGCACATGACGAGCAGCGATGTAAAGGCTGCGCTCATGCAGCTTATGCCGCTCATTAAAGAGCGCGTACACTACCTTACCGACAGCGCGGAGATGGTGCGCTTTTTATTCACCGAACCTGCTGTTCCTCCGATTGCGGAAATTGTGCCGAAAAAGCTTGACGAAGCACAGACAAAAGCGGTACTCGAAAGCGCAAAAGAGTTTGTGAAAAAAATTGAGCGCATGAGCCACGACGACGCGGAAAATCTTGCGCGTGAAACAGCAGAAAATCTCGGCGTAAAACTCGGCGACTTCATGATGCCGATTAGGATGGCGGTGACGGGAAGCCGCATAAGTCCGCCGCTCATCGGTTCAATTGTGATTCTCGGCATTGAGCGCTCGCTTGCACGCATTGAAAAAACGCTTGCAGCGTTCGGGTGATTTGTGCGGAGTGCAGTGTAGCCTTGGGTAGTTTTTATGGCGCAGTTGCATAGCGAACGGCATTGTGCGCGCCGTTATATATGCCGACCGTGTGATTTTCCAAAATGTGTTTTACGTACAACTTTAACAAGTCACCGTCAGAGATAAGCAGATGGAGCGTGCGGTACAGATCGTCCTGTGATGCCGCTTCGATCGTGCCGTCACCGATTTCAGAACCGCGAATCGCCCCCCATGCTTCATGGCGTCCGACACGTTGAATAAACAGTTTTGGAATCGGGTAGAAAGACAGTTCGCTCGGTTTAGTGATCATAATATCACTGATATGCATCAATAGATTAGTTAGATAGACAGCTTCGTAGAATGTATCGTGCAAAAAGACGTGGATGCCGTTTACTTCTGAATGCTGTGCATCTGTGATGAATTGTTTTGTGTGTTCCCAGCTGTTGTGCAAAATATAGCGGGTATGCGTTGCGTCAAGTCGTTGGCGTAGTGCTTCCCAGCGGCCTGCATGGTCGCCCATGTTTATAAAAAATGTCGCACGGCCAGTGGCGATGTCTGCGGTACACGCTGAAATGATTCCTGCAAACTTATAGACTTGCGCTCCGGCGCCGCCCATCGTAAGCAAAAACCGTCGCGCTTTTCCGGTTTCCAATCGATGAATGCGTGCAGCACAATCAGTTTCAATCGTCGCGGTGAGTTCGTAATCGACGTAATGATCGCACTCGAAAATCATCGATTCGGGAATGCATTCGATGATTGGATATGTGGCTGACATCTCAAGCAGCGTGCGGTATCCCATGTACGACGACGGCGACTGCACAGTGTGGCGGCTCCCTTCAACCAGCCAGAACGCCATCGGGTAGTTGTCTGGTATGGTGCTCACTACATTTGTCATGCCGCTCAACACAGCACCGTGTCCTGCCCACGGATGCATCGAAAGGAGCGGGACCGTTCGCGGTAGTTTTTCAAATACCGGTACAAAGAGCGCTGACAGATAGCGCTGCGTTACACAGGAGTCGATTGTTTTATTTTGGGTTGAGGTGAATTTCTCCCAGAGATGATCGTTGAACCAGCGCGATGACTGCGAGAGCCGTGAGAAAAAATCATAGAGTTTTTGCAGTGATTTAATGATTTTTTGTGCGGATGAATTTTCGAACGACATCAAATCTAAAATGTAGGGGGTGTATCCCATTTTATGTGCAGCAGACATGAATGCGATTGCCATGCGCCAGTGCCCAAATCCCATGCGGATTGTTGCGATGATAATCGCTTTATCCGGAACAATGTCGTACACTGTCTGCCCCATTTCTGGTACGTATGTTTTTTTGTCGACGATTGTCAGCGCGCCGAAATCAGCGTATTGATTGCCCACCGCGATTGCCGCCGGTTCTATGGGAGCAGAGTTTTTACCGTACAGTCGGTTGAATAGCTTGTATATAAATCGAGCGGTGCGCACAGTAGCTGTGGAAACGCGGTTGCCGAATGGCGTCAGATAGCGGGGACAGGTACTCATGATTTTTATTGTAAGCGATTGATGCAATTCTGGCAAGAAAATTGTGTTTGTCATGCAGGTGTCGTTTCGTTACCCACTGGCCGATGGCGGCGGTTCCTGTCGGGAGTGCTCCGTCTTGCCGTGATTCGTGGAGAGACCATACAGAAAACCGTTGCTGTGTTTCCAATAACAGTGACATCTGTGCAACAAACGGCCGCGTATTAAAGATGGCTTAATTTGCCTGCGTGTTGTCAGGATGCACGTTCTTTGCTATTATCATTTAAAAATCACTATGTGTGTCATGCTGTTGGCGCGTCGTGGGAAGGGGCTTTTATGCAGCGCGACGACCCGTGAAAACGGCACCGCATTGCGATTAATTTTGTGTACCGTATGTTCGGTTTCTGTCGTGTACCAATGGGGGATATATGAAAAAAGCGATTATCACGGGAATTACTGGACAGGACGGCTCGTTCCTTGCAGAGCTGCTGTTCGACAAAGGCTACGAGGTGCACGGTGTCATTCGCCGCTCGTCATCGTTCAACACGGGCAGGATTGAAAAGCTCTACATCGAGGACTTAATCGAAGACATGCACAAGACGCAGCGCGTGCACTTGCACTACGGCGATATGACAGATGCCATGAGCATTGTGCGCCTTATCCGCGAGGTTGCGCCCGATGAAATCTACAACCTTGCGGCACAGTCGCACGTAAAGGTGTCGTTTGAGGTGCCGGAGTTCACCGCCGACGCGGACGCAACGGGCGTGCTCCGCATTCTTGAAGCGGTGCATTTTCTCGGCATGGAAAAGACGTGCAGAATCTATCAGGCATCGACGAGCGAGCTTTTTGGCAAAGTTCAGGAGGTACCACAGAGGGAGACGACGCCGTTTTATCCGAGAAGCCCGTATGCTGTTGCAAAGCTGTACGGCTACTGGATTGTAAAAAATTACCGCGAAAGCTACGGCATGTTTGCGACGAACGGCATCCTTTTCAACCACGAGAGCGAGCGGCGGGGCGAAACGTTCGTCACGCGGAAAATCACGCTTGCGGCAAGCAGAATACGGCAGGGCTATCAGAAAAAACTGTACCTCGGCAATCTTGACGCGCGGCGCGACTGGGGCTATGCAAAAGATTATGTGGAATGCATGCACCTTATTTTGCAGCAGGAAACGCCAGATGATTTTGTGATTGCCACTGGCGAGCAGCACACAGTGCGCGAGTTTTGCGTGCTTGCATTCCGCGAGGCAGGCATTGAGCTTGCGTTTCGCGGAAGCGGCGTTGACGAAAAGGGCTACGACACAAAGAGCGGCGAAGCGCTCGTGGAAGTTGACCCGAGCTATTTTAGGCCTGCGGAAGTGGAGACGCTTTTGGGCGACCCGACGAAAGCAAAGAATACGCTCGGCTGGAATCCGACAAAAACATCGTTTCAGGAGCTGGTTAAAATCATGATGAAGCACGACATGGAATACGTCAAGAACGAGCGCGTCGTGCGGGTGCGGTAGCTGCAATGGAAAAGAATGCAAAAATCTATGTGGCGGGGCATCGCGGGCTTGTCGGAAGCGCGCTCGTTGCGGAGCTGCAATCACGGGGATACACGAACATTCTCACGAGGACGCACGCAGAGCTTGACTTGCACAATCAGGCGGCGGTAAACGATTTTTTTGCAGCTGAAAAGCCAGACTGCGTGTTTCTCGCCGCAGCGCGCGTGGGCGGCATCGGCGCAAACAGCACGCTGCCCGCCCAGTTCATCTACGACAACATGATGATAGGCTTCAACGTTGTGCATGCATCGTATCAGCACGGCGTACAAAAACTGATGAACTTGGGCTCAACATGCATCTATCCAAAATTTGCCGAGCAGCCCATCGCGGAAGAGTCGCTTTTGACCGGCGCGCTTGAAGAAACAAACGACGCGTACGCGCTTGCAAAAATCAGCGTCATAAAATTGTGCAGCTCGTACAACAAGCAGTACGGCACAGATTTTCTGTCCGTCATGCCGACGAACTTGTACGGTCCCGGCGACAACTATGATTTGCACGGAAGCCATGTGCTCCCCGCGCTCATACGCAAGTTTGACGATGCAAAAAAATCGGGCGCGGACGAGGTGACGCTGTGGGGAGACGGCACGCCGCTTCGCGAATTTCTTTACAGCAAAGATTTGGCACACGGCGTCGTCTTCCTTATGGAAACAAAACATGCCGCAGACTTACGGAACAGCGCGGGCGATTTTGTGAACATCGGAAGCGGCACAGAGCTTTCCATACGGGAGCTTGCGGAAAAAATCCGCGGCATCGTCTATGCTGATGTGCACGGCAGGCACTGCGCAATACACTGGGACACGTCCATGCCGAACGGCACGCCGCGAAAG
>JAFUFE010000009.1 GCA_017470085.1 Treponema sp. | reverse complement strand
TTATCGAAGTTGTTCCGCTCGGCGATTTTGACAACGTGGTTATTCCCCCACTGATCGGCGGATTGGCGGTCGTGCTATTGCCATAGATAGTGCCGGTGCAGCTGTTGGACATAATACACGCTGCCGCCGCCGAGTAGTGCTATACCGATAACGAGCGTCGTGATGGAAAAGATTCCGCAGGTGACGACGTAGCCGATAGCGAGCGCCGCAAAGCCGACCGTCAATCTGAACAGCTTATCCGCCCAAAACGCGCTGACGAATTGTGAAATGATGGCGGCAAGTATTATAAGCATGCGCGCAATGGAGAGTGACGTGCCGTTTCCCCACGGGAAAAATCCCTGCGGAGAGACATGGGTAATGTCTATAGGTAAGAGGGCTGCGGCGACGGTGGCAGTGCCAAGGAGCAACATGATGTTGCGTTCAATGTTCTGCCGCTGGTCTGGGCCGCTTGCAATGGCGACGGCGAGCAGTGCGAGCGGGTTGAGCGTCCTGCCGAACAGGACTGCCCGACCGCAGATCTGCGTGAGCGATGAATACGAGTGCCACAGGTTGAACAGGGGAATGAGCACTCGGACGCCTTCAAGGAGACAGCCGATTACAAACAGCAATAAAAACACGATTTCCGTAGACTGCGTTTTTTCAAATGCGATGACGAAATACAGCGAGATAGCCGCGCCGTACAACTGGAGTAAAAACAGAGAGATAAATGCGCTTATGAATGTGTATCGGTTTGAGTAGAGATGCCACAGCATCCGCTGCTGTGGTAGGTCGGGGGGAGTAAACTGGCCGGTGGAAATCGCGTAGGCAAGCAAAATCACATTGGTGAGCAGTGCGGCGACGGCACAGAAAAATAAAATCAACGTGCAGTAATTTCTTGTTTTTATGGTCATCGGCATATAGTAACCGGTTGGCACATATTAGTAAAGGGTTTTTGCTGTTCCGCCGATAGTAATGGAGTACAGGTGCACCGAGCCGTGCTGTATGCGGCTGACTGTAAACGGTGCGGGAGGACATGATGAAGAAGATTGCTGTGGGCGGTATGCTTTTCATGCTGTGCGCTGCGCTCGCCGGTGCGGGTGACGCCGCCTTTTTTGTCGATACGGGATTTTCTGCTGACGGTTCTGTCTATATTTTTGGGCAGTATGGGCAGACGGACGGCTCATATCAAGGGTGGGCGGAAATATACACCGTTGATGTCAAAGAGAATGTGTATGTTCCGGGCGAAGTGTATATAACAAAGCCGTCCGTCCGGACGGCGCGCCGTGCTGGCAAAGACGTCTATACGGCGCTTGTGCCACGCAGTGCACAGACGATAGCTCGTTACGCGCCGTCTCCGGCTGCTCCGGAACAGATTCTGTACATCAGCGGCGACGAAAGCAAAGCAGGCACGGACGAAATCATTTTTACTGACTTCAGCGCCGCCCGCGAACAGCAGGGAACATACCGGGTGCAGCTGTTGCCAACCGTCACCGGTACCGGACGGAATGTGGCGTCGTCGTTCGTTATCATGCTTGAAAAACGTGATGCAGCCGGCACCGTGCTCGGCCGGCAGCGTATCGGCACACCAGCCGTCATCAGGAAAGGAGTGGCAGGCTATCGGATCCAAAAAATACTGTGTGACCGGAGCGGGAAAAGCATCATTTTTGTAGTGGAAAAGATAATCAATGATACATCCGGTATTTCAATTCGCTACATGGTTGAAGCAGCGGTACTTGATGCCGGGCTTCAGGTGACGATGCAGTAATAAAACAGCAGGTACGGAGTACAGGTCTGAACGGTTTCGTTCAGACCTTTTTTTATCGCTACGGTAGTAGAGCGATAGCGTTGTCGCCCGAAGTGGAACCAGCGGCAACTTGAATATGCTACTTTACAGTCAGCATGTCTGTTCGTCGACTATCGGAAAAATATTTTGTAGCCACTGTTCCGAAATGGCATCTTACTGCCTATATACTAATAGCCGGTACTTTCAGCGTGTCACGCGGTGCGCGGCACTGTTGTATACTGACCGTGCAGCACCTGTGGTAGCGGAATAGCTCCCCGCTTTTCTGTCCACTCGAACGTGTCCGGAAAGGGGTACCGCAGTTTCTGTCTTTACAATTTTTAGGAGGATATGGGATTGAGAAGATTTGTGGTGCGTGTCGTGCTGCCCACCGTGGGGCTGTGCGCGTTGGTATTTTTTTCAGCGGTTCCTGTTTCGTGCCAGATATCTGAACAAGGAATCGCACTGTGGGAACGCGATTTAACGGCTCCGGTCATTGCTTCGTGGCGTGTGACGGGCAGCGATTCTCTTGAAGTCGTCTTTTCCGAGGCGGTGACGATGACTGGTGCAGTGATCTGTTCAGCGGAAAACTCGTCCGATGCTCCGGCAGCTGCGGATGAAACGTACGTTCCGTCATTAGTGCAGATGGCTACCCGTACTGATACGATTCCAGCACAAATCGACGAACACAATGAACGCATCGTCATCACCAGTGCGGTTCCGCTTGAAACAGGCGCCAACTACCGTGTGTACGGAGAAACCGCGGATGCGTGTGGCAATACGCTCACATTCAGTCTGCCGTTTATCGGTTACAACGATCATCCGCCAGAACTCGTGATTGTTGCCGTCCATCCGCAGTATGCAACCGGGCAGCGGAAAGGGCAGAAAGTCTATCGCAATGAGTTTGTCGGTTTGTATGCGGTGACTGGCGGGAATCTTGCCGGTATACAGATTGAGAGCGCACATGACGGAGCCGAACAGTCGTTCTTGCTGCCCGCTGTTGACGTACGGCAGGGAATGTTCATAACGGTGCACCTCCGTACAAAAGGCGATGACTGCATTTCAGAGACGCCGGATGAGCTTGCGGCAGCTCGACAGGAATATGCGTCCGACACAGCGCTTGACTTTTGGTCGGAGAATGAAAAGGCGCGGCTCGGAGACGATACAGACGTTATCGCGATCAGAAACAGTCTGACGGGTGCGCTCGTCGATGTGTTTGCCTACGCGCCGCAGGGACTTGAATCGTGGCAGAAGGAATCGTTTCAGGCAGTCATGAATGAAGCGATGGCAGCGGGACTTGTCGCCGAAACATCTCCGACAGCGGCGGTCCCCTCCGATGGGCTTACTCCATCCAAGATGTTTGCACGGACAGACGGTGCGGCGATTGCGGCGGGGAGAGCACGAGAACTGGCTGCGGCACAGTGGACGATTGTGCCGGTTATTGAACGGAACGGAACAAAAAATCTCGGCCGCTTCCTGAAATGAGAGCGGCAACATCTGCTCTCATTTTTGTTGACAGCATCGCTGTACCCGAACCGAACGAAATACGCACGCAGTGGGGGGGCGCACACAAACGCTCTGGGCACCCCTTAGAAAGCGGTGCGGAGTTCGGAGTGCGGCGCTGTCCTCTGCGGCTCTCGTGCGGAAAATCATTAGCTGGTGCTGCTCGCCGTATTTCATCCATACCGTAAAAATGTATTCCCGCTCTCGGACTTTAATTATAATAAAGCCACTTGACCAATGATAAAGTGGCTGCTATAGTGTGTCGTACAAAGTGCAGGGGAATACAATGGCTGAAATGAGAAGTGATAAAGCAAAGCGCGGTGCGGCACGTGCCCCCCACCGCTCTTTATTTTATGCGATGGGGTACACCGATGAAGAAATCGACCGGCCGCTCGTTGGTGTCTGCTGTGCACAGAATGAAATCATTCCCGGACACGTCGAACTCGACCGCATCGCTGATGCTGTTAAGGCCGGCATTCGGCTGGCGGGTGGAACCCCCATTCAGTTTCCGGCGATCGGTGTGTGCGACGGTATCGCTATGGGACATGAGGGCATGCGCTATTCACTCGTGACGCGGGAACTTATCGCAGATTCACTCGAATGCATGGTAAAAGCACATCAGTTCGACGCGTTGGTTTTAATTCCGAACTGTGACAAAGTAGTGCCCGGCATGCTCATGGCAGCTGCGCGGCTTGACTTACCGACCGTCGTCGTGGCCGGTGGCCCAATGCTTCCGGGGAAAATCCCGTTTGATGAGACACATCCGTATGCGGGAAAACAGGTCAGTCTGTCGGATATGTTTGAGGCGGTTGGTGCACTTGCGGCAGGAAAGATCACTGAATGTCAGCTCGATGAGATGGCGCACTGCGCGTGCCCCGGCTGCGGCTCCTGTTCGGGGATGTTTACGGCGAACAGCATGAACTGCTTGACCGAGGTGCTCGGTATCGGTTTGCCGGGAAACGGCACCATTCCGGCGGTCTCTGGGGCGCGCATCGCGCTCGCAAAACACGCCGGTATGCAGGTGATGCAGCTGCTCGCGGACGGTATCACGGCGCGGCGCATGATGACGCCCGCCGCATTCCAGAATGCGCTCGCAGCAGATATGGCGCTCGGCTGCTCAAGCAACACGCTTTTGCATGTTCCCGCCATTGCGCATGAGGCGGGCGTCGAGCTTGACCTGCACATCATCAATGAAATCAGCGATCGTACACCGAACCTTTGCCATTTGGCGCCGGCGGGGAATACGTATATGAACGAGCTCGATGAAGCCGGCGGCGTACAAGCGGTGCTTGCGGAGTTGGCAAAAAAGCAGCTCATCGATACGAGCGTGATGACTGTGACGGGAAAAACAATCGCAGAGAATATTAAAACTGCGCGGAACCGAAATCTCGAAGTGCTCCGTCCGATCGACCGTCCGTTTTCAGACAACGGTGGCATAGCGGTGTTGTTCGGCAATCTTGCGCCGAACGGTACCGTAGTAAAACGGAGCGCCTGTGCGCCAGAACTGATGAAACACACCGGCACGGCGCGTGTGTTCGACAGCGAAGAGGCTGCGATGGCTGCCGTCCAGCGCCGCGCTATTGTTCCCGGTGACGTCGTGGTGATACGCTACGAAGGGCCGCGCGGTGGTCCTGGTATGCGCGAGATGCTTGC
>JAFUFE010000102.1 GCA_017470085.1 Treponema sp. | reverse complement strand
GGTGCAATTTTGGACAGCAGTGCATAAAATGTTTTACCATATATTTTTTTGGTTATGGTAACGTCATCTGAGACTTCTTTTTCCGACACTGCTTTTAACGCAGTACACAGTTTTTGAAATTTATCAACGGGATATTCTATTTTTGCACAGGCATCTTTAAAAAACTTTTCCTCATCATCTGACCAATAATCATCTGCCAGCGCCGCAGATACTCCCAATGCCATAGCGGCATCTTTATCTGAATCTGCGGCATTTTTTAATACATTCAAAACTGCATCGAGAGAAACTTTGCTTTCATCATCTCCTAATATTTTTAAAAGCTCGGTGTGCACATCGCTAGATACTGCTTCTTGCTGGAGCAGCGTGGTCATTTTAAAATAGTACTCATCATATATTTTTTCATCGAGGACACAGATATATGCTGCAAAATAAAAGACTTCTGGTTTCATGTACCGTGCACATCCTTAACGGCGGAGTCATTGGCTACCACAACAGGAGCATTTAATACCGTATTTTATTGTCCACTATAAACGTTTTCTTGTGGCAATTTGGGCACCGCATTTTTTGTTCGTTATCCCAAAACAGTGCGTGCGACAAAATGCCACGACCGCAATAGCCGCATGCGGTGCAAACCATAACAACGCTTTCTCCGGGAAACGGTTTCCTAAAATTCAGTCTCTGCATAGTGCTGCCCTTGCATGATGTTTCACGCTGCTTGTTTTTACGGCTATGCAATGCCGTTTAATACTTTTCCCAAAAATTCCATAATCGCCTTTTCTCCTCCCCATGCCCGCCTGACATTTTCATTGTCAAGGATTCGACAGTGCCCTGTAATATTGTTTCGCTGCACACGCCATCCGTTGCTCTGCGCTAAAGTATTCCAAAAAAAATTACCACCCAGTGTCGGAAAATTACTATTCGGTAACAACGGTAGTTGTGCAATCAAATCAGGAGTTTTTATGAGTATTTCTAGCGCAACCAGTATATCTTTTTGTTCCATTCAAATATGCCTCCACATTAAAAATAACTGGAGGTTTTTACCTCCAGTTATTTTCTCAATTGTAACGATTTTCTTTAACTACAATAAGTTTATCAACGCCATTGATAATCTCACCTGTTTTAAAATTAAAATTATAAACCTCGTCATTCAATTCTGGTCTACCATATATGACATTTTGTTCATTTTCGTGAAGATCTAGATGGTATGGTTGTATTACCGATAATGTATCGAAACTCCAATAATAGGCTCCACCCGCTTTAATGATCGCTTTATCGAGATATTTTTTTCCTACAATAGAAAAGTTTTTCGAATATAAATAATCCTCAATTTTCACTATAACATCAGTTGATGGATTTTTACTACGCGACTCTCGTGAACGAACAATTTTCATACAAGGTATAGCTCTCCAATCTGTTGCACCTTTAATATATTTACTTAGAATAATATGACCCAACGAATTTATTCCCGTCGTATGCGAATTATTCCCCATTGCATTAAAGATTTCATCATGCAAATCATCTACTTCGCAATATCTCGGATCGTTTTCTCTTAAACCTTTATTCAAGGCTATTTCTAAACCATCACCATCATACCATCCAAAAACAGTTCGTTTGAGTTCATGTGCAGCGGTCAATGCTAGCTCAGCTTTTCCTTCTGGTTTGCACCCAGGAAATGATGACATTTCATATTCATCTTTCGTATAAATTACTGTCAGCATGATATATAATCTATAGGCATAGTATTTATACTGCATACAATATTCATGAAATGATACGTAATCACTATCATAAGCTGGTGATGCAATGGTGATGATTTCTATACGATCATCAAATTTTCTAACAAAAAATATTGGATCAAGTTCATCAGTGTATATGAAATTTTCTGGCAATTCAACACAATCATGAATAAAATTAGGATATGTAAATGTTGTCAAATGATCTTTTGAAAGTGTTGAATTGAGATATATTATTTCACCATTTTCGTCTCGAGCTATACCTTTATTTTCTTCTGGTGGAGTCTCTGGCTCATCTGAATCTTTTGAAGGATCTTGCGGTTTATTTTCAGATCCTTCATCTTTTTCATTTTTTGGATCCGAATTATTTTTCTGTTTTTCAACTGTTTGTTGCGTGATTTGATTAGTGTCGGCAAGTGGCTGACAATTCATTATCATCAGCGATGTAATCAAAATCGTTACTAAAATTTTTAAAGTTTTCATAGAATTACTCCTATTTTTTCGTGTTGTCTCTCCATCTCTTATATGCTTCAACGTCTTTTGAAACAAAAGGAATACACAGTGCTACCATCGCAGCATCATCAACCAGCCCAACAACAGGAAGAAGGTCTGGAATTATGTCTATGGGCGAAAAAATATAGAGAAGCGTACAAATGATAGCTGCGATAGTACCTTTTGGAAGTTCTTGATATTTTCCTGAAAAAGTATCTTTTAGCATAGAAAAAAAATAGCGGTATATATTCTGCATATTTTACCAGCGCGCCTTTGTTTGCTTTTGATGTTATTGAGCCTTCATTTTTGAAAACTTTATTAACATCGTTTTCTGTGTAATCGTATGATTTGAATGATTCAAACTCTTCATTCACTTTTTTGTTTTCATCATCGCGCAAGGTTCTTCCCATGTTTTTCCTCCTAAAATCTTTATCTTGCCAGCTGTCAGTTTTTGTGCAGCTGATATTTTTGGAAATTTCTCTGCGACAGCGTGGTGCCGCAGAGACCGACTGCACGCAGCGTTTTGCCTTGCAAAACTACTCATGCATAATATTGTTTTTTATTGTTGCCCTTTACAAAACGCTGTTAAAACATAACAGTATATTTCGTATTTCCCTTTGTTTTTTTCTGCATGCCCAACTACTAAAAGATCCGCTGGCACGAGCTTCCATATTCCGCCCCGTACTGTTTTATTTTACCGCTCTATTTATGCTCTGTAAAGCATTAAAATATTCTATAGAGAATTTATTATATATTCTTTAGCATATTATAATTCCTTTGAAATGACGAATGAAGAAGAGTTGCGGTACGTAGAAAAATCAATTCAACGGATTCGCCGTGCAAAAAAGGTTTCACAGCTGGAGCTTTCCGCGCGCGCAAACTTATCGCAAAGTTTCCTCGCCAATGTGGAAACGGGCAAAAAAGACCCGTCCGCGCTCACGCTTATCCGCATTGCACGCGCGCTTGAATGTAGCCCGCGTGACTTTTTCCCAGACATTCAAACCGGTACGACAGGTGCCATGAAAGAATCGGTAAAACAGAAAATCGCTGAACTGCTCAAGGTATTGTAAGCGGTACACCGGAATCGCATTCCGTTTTTCTCCGCGCTCGCGTTTTTCTTGAGCCCGCCTTGTGCCAAAATATGATTCGTCTATCTCGCACCGCTCTCCTCACCTCGTGTTGGCAAGCAGGGCAAGCAGGATTTTGTGGCGAAAGTTGTACCAGAAGCTCACGGTGCTGTGAATGCAAACCGCACACCGCCGCACGACCGCGCGTATCTGTTGCCCGTTCGGCATATTCGCTGTAGAATACGGCATGGCAATTTTTGACGAGAGCACCATATATCTGCTCGATTCTTATGGATTGATATACCGAAGCTACTTTGCGTTCATTGCAAAACCACTCCTCGATTCACGCGGACACAATGTTTCTGCACTGTTCGGATTTTTTCGCAATCTGCATGCGGTGTTGACGCACTATCATCCGCGCTATTTTGTGGCGGCGCTCGACTCGCGCACGAAAACGTTCCGCCACGACCTATTTCCTGAATACAAGGCAACACGGCAGAAAACACCCGACGACTTACACGCACAGATTCCGTGGATTGAAGACATCCTTTTAACGATCGGCATACCGACCATCCGAGTCGACGGCTACGAGGCGGATGACGTTATCGCAACGATTGCGACGGCGGCAACAGAACGCGGGCGCACCTGCCGCATCCTGTCCGGAGACAAAGATTTGATGCAGCTAGTCAGTGATACCACGCAGATTTTAAAACCGGAAAAAGGAGAAGTGTGGAAAGTCGTCGGAGCAGCAGGTGTACAAGCAGAATGGGGACAGCCGCCAGAGAAGATGCTCGATCTGCTGTCGCTTGTCGGAGATACAGCAGACAACGTGCCCGGTATCAGTGGCATTGGGCCGAAGACTGCATGCAAGTTGCTCGATCAATACGGCTCGCTCGACGGCATCCTCGCGCACAGCAGCGAAATCAAAGGTGCCGTTGGAGAAAAAATTCGGAACGGAAAAGACGACGCGCTTTTTTCAAAGAAACTGATTCAGCTGTGCACCGACGTCCCCGGCGAACACGGCACACTGATAGAACAGGTTCAGCCGGTCGTGTTCGATTACCGTGCCGCCGCAAAAAAATTACAATCGTATGCCGCACCGACAGTTGCACGGCAATATGAACGGCTTGCAGAAGCAGCAGGCGGCACACTGCGCCCAGCGCAATCAGCAGACAGCGCACCCCACGCTGGGAAGCCGGAGAGCGTTACCGCGCCAGCAGCGCCAGACAAACCGATAGACGCTATTACAGTGAAAAAAAACTGTGGCACCTATCGTGCCATTACCGACATCGCCGGACTAAAAAAAATCATCAGTGCGGTGTTGAATGCGCCCCAAAAAGCAGTCGCCCTTGACTGCGAAACAGACAGCCTGCTTCCGTGGCACGCACGACTGCTCGGTTTCAGTCTGTGCACGCAGGCGGGTACCGGTGTCTATGTGCCCATCGTACAAAAAGATGCGCTGTTTAGCGATGGTGTTCCACACGATGCGGCGATTGCGGAACTTGCGCGGCTGTTCAATGAGCCCGCCGTAACCGTCATCATGCACAATGGCAAATTGACTACGAATGTCTTCGCACGGCAGGGTTACCGCTGGCACAACAGCAGCACGCCGGTGCACACCCCAGCTGCACGATTTTCGATACGATGGTGGCGGCATGGCTTTTAAATCCGGAGCGTATCGGAAAAACACCGTACGCGCTTGAACATCTGGCAGAAACAAAGCTCGGCATATCCGGTATTGAATACGACGACATCGTGGGCAAAGGACAGACATTTGCTGACGTGCCGCTCGACGTCGCTACAAACTACTGTGCTGAGGATGCCGACTTTACCTGGCAACTGTACGAGCTGTTTGCTCCCCAGCTCACAGCGAACAAACTGGACGCACTTTTCTTTTCTATTGAAATGCGGCTTCTACCGATTCTTGCTGAAATGGAATTGAATGGCATCCATGTCGACAGTGACGCGCTCGCCGCATATAACGAAGAATTGACCGCACGGATCGCCGATGCAGAAAAGGCAATCTATAAAGAGATTGGGCACGAGTTCAACATCGCCTCTACAAAGCAGCTGCAAGAGATACTGTTTGAAGAGCGCCAACTGCCCAAAGGCAAAAAGACAAAGACCGGCTATTCCACTGACACATCGGTGCTTGAAGAACTTGCGCTCATCGACGCAGTACCGCAGTTGATTCTGGCGTACCGCGAGCTGACAAAGCTGCAAAGCACCTATGTGGAAACGCTCCCCAAACTGTGCGATGAACACGGGCGCGTACACACGAGCTTTTTTCAAACCGGTACCGCCACCGGCAGACTTTCCAGTCGCGACCCCAACCTGCAGAACATCCCGATACGCAATGACGATGGCCGCCGTATCCGTGCGGCGTTCACCGCGGCTCCCGGCACTGTATTGATCTCTGCCGACTATTCGCAGATAGAACTGGTGGTGCTCGCACACCTGTCACAAGACAAAAATATGTGCCGCGCATTCACCGACGGTGTGGACATCCACCGAGCAACCGCTGCCTTGATTTTTGGCGTTGCCGAAGATCAGGTTACCGCCGATATGCGTCGCACAGCAAAAACAATCAATTTCGGCGTCATCTACGGCATGAGCGCGTTCCGGCTCGCACATCAGCTCGGCATTCCGCGCCGGCAAGCACAGGAATTCATCGATAGCTACTTTGCACAGTACGCTGCCATCAGAAACTTTATCGAAGCGACCGTTGCGACGGCAGAAATCCGCGGTTACGTCGAAACAATTTTCGGGCGTCGTCGATACATCGCTACAATAAACAGCAAGAACCGCACAGAAAAAGCCAGCGCCGAACGCATCGCCGTGAACACCCCCGTACAGGGGAGCGCTGCCGACATCGTCAAAAAAGCCATGATAGCGGTGGACGAAGCGCTTTCAGATGCACAAACGGGCGCGCGGCTTTTGCTTCAGGTACACGACGAACTGATACTCGACTGTCCTGACGATACGGCCGCCATCGAAAAAACCGTCGCCGTACTTCACGACCACATGGAACACGCGGTGACGCTCTCTGTTCCGCTTCGCATATCGGTAGAATACGGTAAAAATTGGGGAGCATTTCATTGATTGGTATCAAAACCGGCGCGCCGTTATCGCCATTATTTTGCGCACATTTAAACATGGAGTGGTCACGATGACGATCGGTGTGACAGGGCAGATGGCCGCAGGAAAAAACGCTGTCGCCGCACTGCTGGAAACGCGCGGTTGGAAAACCATCGACGCCGACACGGTTACGCACGACGTCATCGAAACGGCAGCAGCTGACATTACCGCGCTTTTTCGTGACGATGCTGCAGCGCGCGGCATTTCGCTTACGAATCACGACGGAACGATAAACCGGCGCGCCGTCGGAAAACTTGTCTTCCAGAACCCCGCCCTGCTCGCAAAACAAGAAGCGCTTGTCTATCCGGAAATTATCGCACACATCAGCGCCTTTTGCAGAGCACATGAAGCGGTGGGAGCCGTGATTAACGCAACCGTCCTCTATAAAACGCCACAGCTTTTAGAACGATGTACCGCCGTACTGTTCGTCCGCGCGCCGTTTTTAGTGCGACTCCGACGCGCGCGCCGGCGTGACCATATGCCGTACCGCGATATCATCGCGCGCTTCTGGTCACAGCGTAGGCTCAAAGAAAAATATCGCGCAGCCGGCGCGCGTGTTATCATCGTCCAAAACGGAGGCAGCCGCAGAGCGCTAGAACAGGAAGTTGCCCGAGCATACGCACGTATCATGCAACTTGCCACTCTGTAATATTTCGTCGTCTACTGCAAAAACGGATACAGCCACCCGCAAACGATGAACCGCGGCGTATAGCCACTCCTGAACAGCGTGTCGGCCACAGTATTCTCCGGCAGCGCCTAAAACCACGCGCGTCACAAATCTTCCGCAAATCGCTTTACTTTTTGCACAAAATGCCGATAGTGTGGATAAGAGGTTTTTCGAGAGGATTCATATGGACCAGAAGCGAACGTTGTGGATTGTAGCAGTGGCAGGCATCTTTCTGCTGGTAGTATTCGGTGCGGCGGTTATCCTGTCGTCCGCTCCGGCGGAATCAGCGCGGACAATTGCGGCAGTGGAGCGCACCGACCGAACCGCCACCGGCTGGACGGCAGCTCCTACCTCACCCGCCTCCACCTCCGCTATTCCGGCGCCAACAGTCGCTTTTCCCCCCGATACGCCAGACACGCCGCCGCGGGCAGAACTTGAGCCTTCTGCTCACACTGATGTTTCCAGCGAAACAGTCACGCGCGTCAACGACATGACCGTCATCGCACAGAACACGACGGTGTACGGCCTGCCGCAGCAACCGACACAACCGGCAGCTCTGACGCACGATGCGACGACGATAAACTTGAACACTATCCAGCGCCCCGAACCGCCGGCAAGCGTTACGCCGACGAATGACGCCGGTGCCCAAGCGATGGCGCACGCACGGACGGTAGCACCGGCATCACCGGCAACTCCAGCTCCATCGAGAGAAGCCACACCTTCATCACAGCCTGCACCAGCGGCAGCGCGCCGTACGGAAGCCCAAACTCAACCGGCTGCTACCAAAACGCCCGCTGCCCCCAAGACCGCAGCCACACCGAAAGCGCCGCAACCGGTCACAACAACGCAGTTCTGGGTGCAGGCGGCGGCATATACCAGCAAAAAGAGCGCTGACAATGCCATCGTCGTCCTCGATGAAAACAAGATACCGGCGAATATCTTCACCTATCAAGATGCCAAAGGCCGGCTGTTCTACCGAGTGCGTGTCGGTCCCTACGTAACCAAAACTGAAGCGGAATACTGGCGGACGCGCATCGCCAGAATCGACACATTCGAAACCGCGAACAGCTACGTAACCAGCACCACAACCACACAATAGGCCACCTCCTCCTGTTGTGTGTTCTATATGACTGCCGGATGCCACCGGCAGTTTTTTTTTATTTTGGAGCGTGCTGTTTTGCAAACCGCGCTTTTTAAGGATTTCATTCCTCCACTCGCGCGCTCGCTGCGGAACGCCTCCGGCGTCCTTTCAAGCACGGGCTCGGCGGATAGTCCTTCAAGATGTCTGTGTGCAACCCGAAGGGCGTTCTGGCATGCGGCTCATATCTGTAGCGGAACACCTGCCGCGCCGGGAGTCGCAGCCGTACCAACCGATGCGCCGCAAACGCCTTGCACCCGCCGCAGGAAACAATTACAATACAGACATTATGGGAAACAGCATAACATCATTTTGGCGATTCGCACTGTGCGCCGGCGCTGGCGCGGCAGTACTTTTTTCTGTGGCGTGTTCTTCCGGCAGCTCTACCACTGCGGAAAACGGCCGCTATACATACCGCACTACAAGCAGTGCGATTCAAACCCTCAGCCCCACCGACTGGTCGCTCGGTGGAGAAGGCTCAATCATGGCATTCCTTATGAGCGGCCTCTATGAGTTCGTCCTGAACGACACACGCGACGGTACGGATATCGTCTGCGAACTCGCTGCGGCATTTCCCGTAGACGTGACGGAAGCCTACGCCGGTGCGGCTCCGTACGGTGTCCCCGACACCGCGCGCGAAGGGTACGCCTGGAAAATCGATTTGAATCCGGCGGCCTGTTGGGAAGACGGAGAGCCGATCACCGCCGACACGTGGCTGTACTCACTGCGCGAACTGCTCAACCCGACGATGAAAAACTATCGTGCATCAACGCTCTATGAAAGCACGTTCATCATTGCGAATGCACAGCGCTATTACGAAGGGCGTGGAGCATGGGAAGACGTCGGCGTCATCAAAAACAACGACTATTCGATCACATTTGTGCTCGCCAATCCCATCACCCTGTTTTACCTGCAATACCGGCTGTCAGACCTGATGCTCCTGCGCGAAGATCGATACGAAAAAGGCAAACGGCAGACAGGCGACATCGTCAAGTCATCGTACGGAACATCAAAAGACATGATGCTGTCGTACGGGCCGTACAAAATCGCGTCGTGGCAGGCAGAAAAAGAGCTCACGCTCGTACGCAACGACGCATGGTTCGGCTACCACGATGAACGCCACACCGGGCAGTATATGACGACGGACATCTCTATCCAATTCATCGACACGCATGCAACCATACTGTCGCTGTTCTTACAGGGCAAACTCGATATCACGGCGCTCACCACCGATGATTTAGCACGGTACGGGAACAGCGACTACATACAGTTCACGCCGCAATCGTACACCATCAAGCTGACGTTCAACAGCGACTTTGACACTTTGCGAAACGAAGAAGCTCCCGGAGTGAATCACACGATGCTTTCGTATAGAGATTTCCGCGCAGCAATCGCGCTTTCATTTGACCGGCAAGAATTTGTGCAGACGTGTTTTGCCGGTTCAACACCCGGCTATGGTTTGATCAACCGCAGCTACATCGCAAACCCGGATACCGGCGAACGCTACCGCGACACGCCAGAGGCAGTCCAAGCGCTCCTCGATTTTTATGGTACCGAAACGGAGGCAGACATCACCGGGTACGACCGCGATGCCGCACGCACGCTCTTTCAACGCGCGTATGACGCAGCGCTCAGCGACGGTAATATCCTGCCCACCGACATCGTACAGCTTGATTTTCACACGTACAACGCCGATCCCACACAGATGCGCCGCATCGCATTTTTGCAAGACGCCGTCAACCGGGCGAGCGCTGGAACATCGCTTGAAGGCCGCATCACTATACGGCAGATCACCGATGAAAACTACTACGACAACTTAAAGCAGGGCAACTGTGACGTCGCATTTACGCTCTGGGGCGGTTCAGCATATGATCCGTACGGCATCCTGTGGTGCTATGCAACGGACGAGGCAAAAAACGAGTTTGGTTTTCAACCGACTGAAGAACGGCTGACGATTGTACTTGACGGCACGGCTGTCACCAAAACCTACAACGAATGGTACACGGCGCTCTGCGTCCACGAATACGCCACCGCCGACAGCCGCATTCGCAACACGATTCTTGCCGCAAATGAACGAGGACTTTTGTCGTACTACACGATGGTGCCGTTTGCCTATCAACGGAGCGCGACGCTCATCTCGCACCGCATCGTTGAGGGAACACCCGACTATATCAACGACCTCGTCATACGCGGCGGCATTCGTTTTATGGCGTTCACCATGGATGACGCCGAATGGGACCACTACTGTAAGGCGCACAACAACCAGCTTGCCTATTGACGGTGTGACAGAAATCGCAGCGTTACAGCTGGAAGTCCACAGAAAAAAGACGACGGAATGACACACAAGCAATTTGACGACGCACATATTTTTGTGGTACGATAGCGCATTCGGTACAAAAACGCGCGTTAACAGCGAGCCGCTGTCCGGCGGCAGAGGACGCGCACAAAAAATTGATGCGCCCGCGGGAGGGCTTTCGTGCTCACCTATATTTTGAAACGAATCGCGCTCATGTTCGTCAGCATGTTTATCATAATGACCGTGCTGTTCGTGCTCATCCGGCTCATCCCCAATCAAGTGGAAGCAGTGCAAGGCGGATTTGACACCGCCGTGCGCGAAATGCGGGCAGCGTGGGGATACGACAAGCCGCTCATCGTGCAGTACGGCATTTTTCTGCGCAACGTGTTCACCCGCTTTGACTGGGGGTTCTGCACCACGATGGGGCGCTATCTCCAGCCCGTAACGGAATACATCTCTGAGCGGCTGCCGGCAACACTGTACATCAATGTGCTGTCGCTCATCGTATCGCTGCCACTCGGCATTGGTTTCGGCATGCTTGCCGCTATACACAAGCAAAAATGGCAAGATCACGTGGTGCAGCTATTTATTATGTTTTTTATCTCTGTGCCGGCATTCGTCTACGCATTCTTACTGCAATATTTCGTCGGCTTTAAATTAAACGTGCTGCCGCTCATTATGAAAAGCGGTACCGATTATTTCAGCTGGGATATGTTCCGTTCTGTCATCATGCCGGTGCTCGCGCTGTCGTTTGGCCCCATCGCGGGAACTATGCGGCTTGTCCGCGCAGAGCTGACGGAAACGCTGACAAGTGACTACATGCTTTTGGCACGGACAAAAGGGCTCACGCGGCGCGAAGCCACCATACGACACGCGTTCCGCAATTCGCTCGTGCCGCTCGTACCATCATTTCTGGCGGATTTTCTTTCGATACTGGGCGGCTCAATGATTATTGAACAGATATTCGCCGTGCCCGGCATTGGAAAGACCTACTTGACTGCAATCATGAACAAAGACTACAGCGTGTTTTTGGCGTGTAGCATGTTCTATGTTGCCATCGGCCTTGTAGCCGGCATCATCATGGACATCAGCTACGGGATTATCGATCCGCGTATTCGCATGGGAGGTGGCAAAACAAATGAATGACGAATATCGTGCCGACGTCGCCGCGATTTTAAACGAATCGATTCCTGCCGAACAGTTCGCGTTTGTGTCACAGAGTGAATGTTCCCGTAACGAGCAGCATACTGCCGCACCGCCGCGTTCCTACGCTCGCGACGTACTCGCGCGCTTTGCTACCGACCGCGGTTCTGTTGCGGCGGGCATCATCATCTCGCTGCTGATTTTGTATGCGCTGATAGCTCCGTTCGTCTCACCGTACACGGTTTCCGACAAAGACGGCTACTATGCATTCGCCACGCCCAAAAACAGATTGCTTGGTAGCGGCGGATTCTGGGACGGCACATATAAAACGACGGTCAACGAGCAGACATACGATTATTACTGCAACATTCCGGGAGCGATACAAAAACTATACGGCACAGAAGAACGCACCGTTGCCGGCCGAACGCGGACATGGTACACGGTGCGCATCGATTCCTATGCGAAAGTCGGCTGGGTAAAAATGCTGTTGACTCACGCGGAGTACCGTGCGGCACGCGCATGGGAAGCGGAAACCGGTACACAGCTGTTCTATCCGCTCATCGATCAAAGCAAAATCACCAATCCCGCATATGAAGACGACCAGAACGCATGGTTTTTGACCGACGAACGCGGTGTTGCGCTCCGCGACAGTCACGATGCTGTAACCGCGATTTTTCTCCGCGACGAAACGAGCGCTGACGGCTATGCCTACACGGCGCTCCGCATGAACGGACAGCAGCAAGAAGCGCGCGTGCTCTATACCGTCTGGTACCGATACGTGCACGGACATGACGCGCATTTTCTGTTCGGCGCAGACGGCTCCGGTTACGACATATTCACTCGGCTTGCCTTTGGCGCACGGCTGTCGTTTGTATTGAGCATCTGTGTTGCCGCCGTCAACCTGATACTTGGTACCGTTATCGGCGCGCTCGAAGGATACTACGGCGGCACCTTCGACCTCGTGATGGAACGCATAAAAGACATTCTCTATGACGTGCCGTTTGTAGTCTGCATGACGCTCTTTCAAATTTACTGCGCACAAAAAGCAGGTCCCATCGTTTCGATGTTTTTCGCGTTCGTCTTTTTCGGCTGGATCAGCACCTCGTCGACGGTGCGCGCACAGATGTATCGCTTTAAAGGGCAAGAATATGTGCTCGCTGCCCGCACGCTCGGCGCACGGGACAGCCGCCTGATATTTAAACACATCCTGCCGAACGCAATCGGCTTTATCATCACGACGTCGGTACTCACCATTCCCGGCATTATTTTTTCCGAGGCAAACCTGACCTACCTTGGCATTGTCAACTTGCAGACAGACACCATGACGAGCATCGGAACCATGCTCAACAACGGGCAGCTCACGCTCGCCGAACATCCCCACGCCGTCTTTTTTCCGGCGGCGTTTATCTCGCTGCTGCTGATCTGTTTCAACGAATTCGGTAACGGTCTCCGCGATGCATTCAACCCACAGCTTCGCGGTGCATCAGCATAAGCGGTATCAGCTGACAGATAGGCGGATAACCCATCCCGTCCGGAATACATCGGCATGCGCCCACACTGGCCGAACGCTCGCAAAAATGTGCGGACAGATCGGCGTTACCCGCCGTCCCGCCAGAACGTATCTAGCAAAAGCGTTCCCTGCGTAACGTCTAAAAGTGCACGGCAGAAGGCATCAGCAGACGCGCTGTCAATACGCCCAGAGACAAAAACAGCTTGCTCAAAACATTCCGTAACCGTTCCAACGTGGAACTCAGACAACACCCGCCGAACGGCACCGTGCCGTGCATAGTCAACCGTAAAAGCAAACTCCCGGCGGGCAACGTACGGCTCAAAAAGCCCCGCCGTGTCAGCTGCACGGATGGCCGCTTTTGCGCTGTCGCCATACGCGCTCACCAAGCCACCCGTGCCGAGCAAGGTGCCGCCGAACCAGCGCGTCACTGTCAACAGGATATTGGTGCAACCGCGTCCTTTAAGCACATCGAACGACGGCCGGGCAGCGGTACCGGCGGGCTCACCGTCATCGCTCATACCACAGACGGCACCGTCTGTACCGACGATGAATGCATGTACCACGTGCGCAGCGTCGGGATAGGTCTGTTTTTGCAGTTTGATTTTTTCACGCGCAGCGCGAGCGGATACGCACGGAACGAGCTCCGCCAGAAAACGAGAGCGCCGTATGGTAAGCTCTGCGGCAGCTGGCGCGGTTAATATATCCATAAAAAATACGTATTCCCCAAAATGAAGCAGCACAGTATGTCTAT
>JAFUFE010000101.1 GCA_017470085.1 Treponema sp. | reverse complement strand
GCAGGGACGCGCGGTATTACCTACGATTTTTCGCAGAGCGAAAAATCGAGAAAGACGGACAACACGGAGGTTGTCCGTCTGACGTTTATTCTGTAACAGTGCGCACCACGCGGAGACCAGTCGGACTTTTATTTGAAGCTTCTGTCGGAGGGGACTGTAACCGAGCCGACACTCTCGCATACATGGAGTATGGTGAAGAAATAGAAACGCACGAGCTGCCACGCTTGGCGCGGCTCGAACCTGAAGCAGCACCGGTCGGGTTGGTTACGCCGTCCTTGTCAGTTGTGTACTGGTCGGCATTAGCCCAGTCCCAGCACCATTCCCAGACATTCCCGCTCATGTCGTACAGCTCGTAGTCGTTCGGCTTTAGTTTCATCACTTCGTGCGTTTTGCCGTCGCTGCTCTTGTGCCATGCGTAGTCGTCGAGCTCACTTTCTGTTGTGGTGCCCGCCCACACGTCTTTATCTGTGTCGGCTATGCCGCCGCGCGCTGCGTATTCCCATTCTGCTTCCGTCGGCAGGCGGTAGCCGTTTGCATCAAAGTTGCACGTTGCAGCGTTCCATGTAGCGTCGTCCGTCGTGGGTATGCTACTAAACGCAAGGTTTTCCCAGTCAGTGATGCCGCTCACGGTGTAGCACGGCGTTAATCCTTCTTTGAGGCTCAATTTGTTGCAGTACGCTATCGCCATGTACCAGTTTACGCTCTCTACCGGGCGGTTTTCTTGGACTTCGCCAGCGGCTGGCTTGTCTTTAAAACTGCTCGGGTTGTTCTCTTCTCCGAACACCGCCGCCCATTCGTATTGCGTTACCTCGTGGTTGCTCATTTCATACGTGCGCGTCAGCGTGACGTCGTGCACCGGCTTTTCGTTGGCTTGAGCCATGCTACCAGTACTTCCCATTTTGAATGTGCTGCCAGTCGGATCAATACGAATCATTACTATTGCTGTCAGCCACTTGGCGTAGAGTGTCGTGTTGTTTGTTATCGCTGTGGCAAAATCAAATCGGTCGGTACACGCACTGTCCGTATACCAGCCGTCGAACGTATAGTTTATTTTATTTCGGGGCGGCGGGCTCGGTTGCAGTTGTGCCGCTTCCCACCGTCTGTGCGGGAACATCGCTTCCGCCGTTCGCCTCGAATGTGACGGTGTAGTATGTCGTTTTGCCGCTGTCGTCGTCCGTTGAGTGCTTGCACGCGGCAAACGTCACGAGCGCGCAGAGGGCGGCAAGCGTCAGGGCAACCCGCCGTGCCATTTTGATTTTGTCCAGTTTGTCAAATTTTTTCATAGGTCATCTCCTCAAGCGGTAGTACGGCGCTCCCCGCGCACGCATATTTCACAGTGATGTGACATGAAAATAGGCGTGCGGGGGTGTTCCACAAGGAAATATAATGGATTTTTTACAAAAAGTAAACACAAATTTATCTTTTGTTCATCATTTTCTTGTACTTTTTGGGGAAATGTGGCGGATATAACAGAACTTTATCGCGAGGGCAGACGGAAGAAATGCGCCCCACTGGCAAAACGCCGCCAGTCTGACGGCTGTCTGGTTAGGCTGGGTTCTGTGAGTGTCCCTGCTGGTCAGACGGACAACCTCCCGGTTGGTCAGCCGCGCGACCTTGTGTCGCGCGGCGTGCTGTGCCAACGAGCGCACTTTCTGCGGAAACAGCAGAGCCCGCCCTGGAAGCCCTTTAGTCCACCGCAGTGTGCCAACGGCACACGAGGAGGATGAGCGTGAGCGAAGGCTGGAAGGGCGGCTCTTCCCATCGCTCGCTCCCGTAAAAATTATCACCTATACCGCGTGTCGCTGCCGCACTAGCTCACGCGCGATAAAAAAACCGCCTCGTGGTGGGGCGGCGCTACGTTCACCCCGCAGGGGTGTCGCAAAAGCGGCACAGCGCGAGTAAATGACATACACTATAAAAAAATAGTGCACATTTTGAAATTTATTTGTATAATTATATAATAAACATGCAAGAATATAGGAGGGGGAGCGTTGGCTTGTTACAATGCGCTCTCTTTTTTCAAGCACAGAAGCAGCAGAAGGAGTTATGAATCATGGAAAAGAAATATGATATGAAGCAGCTTCAGAAAGACTGTAAAAAGCTTGGCATCATTAATATTGAAGCTGCCGATGATTTAACCCCGACGTATGTATATGACGCAGTACGTGCGGTAAAGGAAATTCACCTTGACATGCAGTCTGTTGCAACGGAAATGGAAGAGCGGAGAAGGAATCCTCATAGATGATTTCATCAAACAAGGATGAGCGGTCAATAGATTGGGCAGGATGAATTGACCACTTGTCAAGGAGCAGTTTCTGTGCTATACTGGTTAATCAGTCTAGAGCCCTGCGTTTCAGGGAAGTTAGTGGCTTTTATGCAGGAAGGAGCCTTACAGTGAAAGAGAATATCACCGTTCCAACGGGAAAAGTAGTCGGCATCGGGAAGCTAAAAGTTTTTACCACCGAGGACTTTCCGTATGTAATTCCAACGCTCTCATTTCTTGTTGCAAAGTCAACGGACGGAAACTATACCGCGTCGTGCTTGCACTTGCTTCTAGACAGTTCCGCTAACAGCGACAGGGATGCCGTAGACCGCCTGCAGCAAAACTGTAAGGCTTTCTTGGAAGACCTGTTTGGTTGCGGCATGGAAAAAAAGGCTATCTGGAGCGAGCTCCACGAGCTGATTAACTCAAAATGTGCGTATCCGTTCTGGGAAGCCTACCGTGATGTGCAGTTCAACCTCGCCGAAAAGGGCGTTGATTTGAAGTTTGAGCGCGAGAAGTTCTACGAGGAACGAATACAGGAGCTGGAAGCCCAGATTGAAGCGATGAAAAACATCCGCGCTCCGATGGAAGTCCGCGTGGTGTCATACCAGTCCTACGAAGTTGCTGCATGACATACTGCTCGTATACTGACTTGCTGCGGCTTTTGCGGGAAAGAGGGGCAACCGTAATCGGCACCGAGCCGAGCTGTCCAAAGCAGCTGGATTCTTTCTGTATAGAAACGGCGGGGCACTGCGAGCAGGGGAACAGAAGGGACTGCGAGCAACCTTGCACGGTAATGACCGAGCGTGGCGGGCGCTACCGTTTTCAGGTGCTGTTTGTGTACCATGCGAATAGCAGGGAGGGGTATATCGTAAAAGAATCCCTTTGCATTCAAAACCTGATTGAGCGCAAGGTTATCCGTGAATCTGATTTGACCGAATTGGCAGCTTGACTTATCAGCTATTCCACACACAATGCGACAAAGAATGACCTGCTGGAAAGCGGGTGTTTTTTGTTGCGGGGAGCGCATGAAACCGCGTTCTATTGGACTTGTTGCGACCTCCCCGCTCGAGGGGAAAACGGACAAGCAACAAAGCGGAGATTGTCCGTCTGATGTGCACGCCGCGCGACCTTGTGTCGCGCGGCGTGCTGTGCCAACGAGCGCACTTTCTGTGGAAACAGCAGAGCCCGCCGTGGAAGCCCTTTAGTCCACCGCAGTGTGCCAACGGCACACGAGGAGGATGAGCGTGAGCGAAGGCTGGAAGGGCGGCTCTTCCCACCGTTTGCTCCCGTAAAAATTATCGCATATACCGCGTGTCGCTGCCGCACTAGCTCATGCGCAGTAAAAAAGCCGCCTCGTGATGAGGCGGCACTACCGGTGCATGGTGTGGCTACTGCAAACGCTTCCAAGTGCCGTAGCCTGCGGCTCCGTGCCGTGTTTCGCCTCGCGGCAAAACACGCAGAGCACTCGATTAACTCAAACGCTTTTCCAAATCGTCAAGGCATTCGGCAAGCTCTTTTGGCAAGTGCGCGCCGAACTTCGGATAGTGATTTTCGCGAATGTCTTTGATTTCTTTTTTCCAGCCGTCTTTGTCCACTGTGGTGAGCGCGCCCATGTTTTTCTTGTACTCGTCGCTCAAGCCGGTTGTGTCGATTGCGCCGTCTTTTGGCATGTAGCCGATTTCTGTGTCAACGTAGTTGTCCTTGCCGTCGCAGCGGTCAAAAATCCACGCGAGCACGCGGCTGTTGTCGCCGTAGCCGGGCCACATGAAGTTGTCGTTTTCATTTTTGCGGAACCAGTTCACGTAGAAGATTTTGGGCAGCTTGTCCTCGCTCGATTTTGTGCCGATGTTTATCCAGTGCTGGAAGTAGTCGCCCATGTTGTAGCCGCAGAACGGCAGCATGGCAAACGGGTCGCGCCGCACTTGTCCCACTTGGTCAGAGATGACGGCGGCAGTCACTTCCGAGCCGACGATTGAGCCGAGGAACACGCCGTGATTCCAGCTGCGCGCCTGATGGACGAGCGGCACTGTTGACGGACGGCGGCCGCCAAAGAGGAACGCGCTAATCGGAACGCCTTCGGGGTCTTCCCAGTTTGGCGCAATGCACGGGCACTGATTTGCAGGAGCGGTAAAACGCGCGTTCGGATGCGCAATGCACTGCGTCTTGTCTTTGGGCATTTTGTCGTTTTCGGGGCAGTCGCGCTCATTACCCTGCCAGTCGATGATTTTTGTGCCGCTCGGCTTGTAGCCGATTTGCTCCCACCAGACATCTCCGTCTTCAGTCAAGCCGCAGTTGGTGAAAATGGTGTTCTTTTCTGCGGCACGCATTGCGTTGTAGTTGGACTCGTCAGACGTTCCCGGCGCCACGCCGAAAAATCCGTTTTCAGGATTGATTGCGTACAGCCTGCCGTCTTTGCCGAACTTCATCCACGCGATGTCGTCGCCGACTGTCTCAACTTTCCAGCCGGGCAGCGTGGGGCGCAGCATGGCGAGATTCGTCTTGCCGCACGCAGACGGGAACGCTCCGGTGATGTATTTTACTTTTCCTTCAGGATTTGTCAATTTTAAGATGAGCATGTGCTCTGCAAGCCAGCCTTCGTCGCGCGCAAGCACAGACGCAATGCGGAGGGCAAAGCACTTTTTGCCGAGCAGCGCGTTTCCGCCGTAGCCTGAGCCGTACGACCAGATTTCGCGGTCTTCGGGGAACTGGCTGATGTATTTGTGCTCCATGTCTGCGCACGGCCACACGCCGTTGTCTTTCGCGCCGCCGTCGAGCGGTTTTCCCACAGAGTGCAGGCACGGAATGAAGTCGCCATTCGCTTCGATTAAATCGAGCACTTTTGTGCCAACTCTCGTCATGATGTCCATGTTGCACACGACGTATGCCGAGTCGGTAATTTCAATGCCGTTTTTGCCGATGCTCGAACCGACCGGTCCCATGCTGAACGGAATCACGTACATGGTGCGCCCGTGCATGCAGCCTTTGTAGAGCGCTTTCATCGTCTTTTTAAGCTCGTCGGGGTCAATCCAGTTGTTCGTTGGTCCTGCGTCGTCCTGCGTTTTTGACGCAATGTATGTGCGCGCTTCGACACGCGCAACATCTGACGGCAGCGAACGGAACAGGTAGCTGTGCGGCTTTTTTTTCAATTCTGTTGCAAGCCCCGCATCGACGAGCTCTTTCATGAGGCGGTCGTATTCTGCTTGCGAACCGTCGCACACGTACACGCGTTCTGGCTCGCACCAGGCAACCCATTCTTCAATCCACGCTTTTACTTTGGCGTGTTTTACATCGCTTAATTCCATATGGCAACTCCTCTTTTTTGCAAGATAGATTTACGGCTTATGCACCCATAGTATACCGCATAAATTACAATTAAACAACAGTTCTGTCGCTGCATTTTGGTACATCGATTGCGGCGTGTTTCTTAAGGTGACTTTCTTTTTTCTAACGTTATGCATTGCGTGACGTACAGGAACGTGCTGTGCTATACTTGCAGGGAAGGGGACGGAGGATTCATTTCTGAGTTCTGCAATGTGCCACAGAGGAGAAATAGCGTATGAAATGGTTTGTACTTGCAGTTGCGGTGGTGATGTATGCATTCGTGATTGCGTTTCAGAACAAAAAAGTTTGGTTTACGACGCTAGCGGCATGTATCATTATTGCAACGGGGGCGCTGTTTCCCGGTACGCTGTTCCCTGATGGCGGTGAACGGGGCGGGGGGGCGCTTGTGGCTGTGCTCCGTACGGCACTTTTTGTGTCCGTCAACTGGAACGTTATTTTGCTGTACATTGGCAGTATGCTGCTGGCGGCGCTGTTCATCTACTCTCGTGTGCCCCGATATATTGCCAATCGAATCGTCGCCACATCGCCGAGCACTGCCGTTGCGTTGGTACTGCTGCTTACTATGACGGGCGTCATCTCTATTTTTGTGGAGAACGTGGCGAAGGTACTCGTCATGGCGCCGATTGCCCTTGCGCTGTGCCGCGAGCTCAAGGTACCGCCGACTCGTTTTTTAATTGGGCTTGCAGTCATGTCAAATCTTGAAGGAACAGCAACGCTTGTGGGAGATCCGCCGTCTATGATTTTTGCCGGTTACGCACAGTATACATTCAACGATTTTTTTATGCGCGGTGGTCGACCGTCGATTTTTTTTATGATACAGGCGGGATTGATTGTAGGGGAGCTATATTTTTATGCTTTTTTTGCGCGCCATACAGCGGCAAAACCGATTCTGCAACGGGAAAAAATCATTTCTGTTTTTCCTGCGATACTGTTGCTTGTTTTAATCGGTGGTCTGGCAGGTATCTCTTTTTTGCATCTTGAATACGCATATCTTTCAGGGCTGTTTGTGTTCGGTCTTGGGTGCATCGGCGTACTGTGGTATCGATTTTCGCAAAAAAAAACGTGGGCGGAAGTCGATACTCTGGTAAAAAATTTGGACTGGGAAACGATCGGTTTTTTAGCCGGCATCTTTGTCGTTGTCGGCGCGATTGCTGAAACCAGTATACTTGCGGACTTTGCGGCGCTTTTGGTGCGCGTGACGGGAGAAAATGTCTTTTGGGGATTTCTGCTTATTCTCATTGTGTCAGTGATTGTATCAGGTTTTGTAGATAATGTGCCGTATATCGTCGTTATGCTGCCGGTTGCCGGAACGCTTGCGTCGGCACTCGTCGTTCACAGTGAACTGTACCTGTTTGCGCTTTTAGTCGGTTCGTGTCTGGGGGGGAATCTAACACCGTTCGGTGCAAGTGCGAATGTTGTTGCACTGGGGATCCTTAAAAAAGAAAACGAGCCGGTGTCTTTTGGCGGCTGGCTTACTATAGCAGGGCCGTTTACCGTGCTTACGACGGCGGCGGCTGCGCTGCTACTCTGGTGCGTTTGGCGGTAGGTAACGGTTAAATGCTGGCTTGTTTTGGAAAGAATATCCGTGTTGGAACAATACCGAGATGTGCAGTGCCTAAGCGCACGGTGATTGCGTACGGCAGCAGTTCCACAGCTGCGATATTATTGACGAGCAACCATTTGCGCCATCGGCATACTCTGTGCTATAATAGAGTTGGTAGCATATGAATGTCGGGCGTCGTGCCCTGGCCAACTGGGGCAGAGTATCAGAGGAATCTGCCGTCTGCAGTGCAGCGAGCGGTTTTATGCAATAGGAGTGAATACGGTTTCAGCGAGCAGCGAAACGAAAGAGAGAGGAGCTTGATAGTATGGCACAGCATGCTTTTACGATTGCGTTTTACGACTCGCGTTCGTACGACCGCGATGCATTTACCGAAGCGAATAAAACGTTTTTATATGACATCGCGTTCTTTGACTTTCACCTGTCTGAACGTACCGTTGTTACCGCACAAGGATACGACGCCGTCTGTGTTTTTGTGAATGACCTGCTCACCGCTGATATCATTGCGAAGCTGAAATCGTTCGGCGTCCGGCTCATCGCGCTCCGCTGCGCCGGATACAACAACGTCGATCTGAAGGCGGCCGCAGCGGCAGGAATTCCGGTTGTGCGAGTGCCGGCGTATTCGCCGCATTCGGTGGCGGAACACGCAGTCGCCTTGCTCATGGCGCTGACCAGAAAAATTCCACAGGCGTACATGCGCACGCGTACGGCGAATTTTTCGCTCAATGGACTGACAGGGCGCGACTTATACGGACTGACGGCCGGCATCATTGGAACGGGAAAGATAGGCCGCATCTTTGCGGACATCTTGTCGGGATTCGGCATGAATATCGTTTTGTATGATCCATATCCGATACACGAATGGGCAGAGGAAAACGGCTACACGTATGTATCGCTCGATGAGTTTTTTAAATGCGCCGATGTTATCAGCCTGCACTGTCCGTTGACCGATACGACCAAGCACATCATCAACGACCGTTCGCTTGCACTGATGAAGCGCGATGCGGTCATTATCAACACGGGACGCGGTGCGCTCATCGACACAAATGCGCTTGTCCGCGCGCTCAAGCATCAGACGATTGGCGGTGCGGCGCTCGATGTTTATGAAGAGGAAAGCAATTATTTTTTTGACGACTGGTCGATCAACGTTGTCCGTGACGACACGCTCATCCGTTTGATGACGTTTCCGAACGTCATCATTACCGGCCATCAGGCATTTTTGACGACGAACGCGCTCTCTGCGATTGCGCACACCACGTTGAGTAATATTCAGGACTTTGTCGACGGTACGCCACTCGAAAACGCGGTGACCTGCGCGTGACGCGTTTTCTCTGCATGCTGGTGCCAGTTCTTCTCTGCGTCGCCTGCTTTCGTCCGCGCG
>JAFUFE010000100.1 GCA_017470085.1 Treponema sp. | reverse complement strand
TAATACGTACATTTTTTAGACCGAGCGCCGCCACGCAGTTTTCCAAAAAGGCACAGCGCGTCGCCATGCGCTCGACAAGCTCAAACTGTACGTCAGGCATAACGACCGCCAGCGGAATTCCCGGAAATCCTCCCCCCGACCCGATGTCGCCGATACAGGCATCTCCGTGCGGTTCAGTCCGTGTCAAACACTCGCGGATACACGCTGCACCAGCAAGAGAATCAAACACGTGCAGAGCTAGTATGTCTGCGCGGCTGGAAGCTTTCACCAGATGACAGGTGTCATTAAACAGCGCTATCTCTGCGCAATACCGCTCCAATTTGTCAGCGTACGAAGGAATCGCTTTCGCCGGAAAACCGAGCGTTGCCAAACCGTCGTGCAGCACGATTTCAGTTGCCATATGTCGGGTGCATGTCGATCAGTAAATCCATCGTCCATGAAGGCTCGGTTACATGCAGTGCCACCAGATTTCCGGTTTTTTGTGCGCGGAGCTCTTTTCGCTGTGCCAGCTGATAGAGAAATGAATGTTCGTTTGTATAGTCCTGCACTACAAATGGCTCCACCAGATAGTCCACCGCAAATCCTGCGTCTCCAGCCGTCAGAAAAAGCAGATAGAATGTCTCTGTGCGCACCGTGCCGTCAGATAGATAGCGGCGGTCGCCGGTCAGCAAAAACGTACCGTCTGTACCCTGCTCACTAAAATATACGGTACGGCAAGTGGCACGCACGTCATAACCGTTCACCACAAACCGCAGCATAGACGGCGAAACACGCTCTGCCGTCGCACGAGCTGGCTGTTCTATAGACGTTTCGCGCGGCGACTCCTGCACTGTTGAAGCCACTGCCGTATCGCTTGCATACTTCACATCAGCAAGCCGAGACAGAATGTCTCCTAAAAAAGCAGACGCGCTCATGTCCGGCGCACCGGCACGTCGTGATAGCATGTCCGCCATGCCAGCCAACAACCTGTTTCCGTCCATGTCAAACAGATCGTGCGCTGTTATGCTGCGGACTTGAGATGCTGTCGGTCGGTCGTGATCCCGCAACGGGAGCCGCTCTCCTGACGCACCAGAGCGAGCATCTCGCGGTACGTTCGGTGCCGTCGGTGCAATCGGAGCTGTCGGAACAGAATTCCCCGGAACATAGAACGACCCGCCAAACGTCGGCGCAACAATCGACGGCATCACTGGCGGAACGGGTGCCACGGGAAGCGGAGCCACATCCTCGGCACAGTACAGACGCAGTGCGCCCCCGAACAGCACCAGCCCGGAAATAACAACAGGCAGCGCCGCACGCATTACGGCACGCGCCTGATTCACTCTCCTCGCTGCCCCGGCGGCTGTGCTCGCTGCCGTACGTCGCGCAGCGCTCATGCTGCCGCCACCAGCAACCTGTTGCTGACAACTCGTCTCTGTTGCCATCTGTTTATAACCGTGCAAGTCGTTCCTCCACCGCCTCAAGCCGCGCCGCAAGTGAAGCGATTGTTTTTTCCAGACGATTCTTCTCTTTCTGAAGCTGCGCCTTAACATCTCCCTTTTCTATCGCCGTACTTTTTTTCAAACCGGCACGCACTGCATCCGGACTTTTGCCGCGTAAAAAACCTGCTTCAGCCGTGGCGCGCTGCTCCGGATTACGAATCTTCGCAACCGTTTTCATGTTTTCATATCCAATCGCAGGATTTACGTGCACCGCGCTCAATTCCAAAATATCATGTGCTGCAGTCCGTGGCAATCCCAACACGCGGTCTACATAATCTTCATAGCGGATGTCGGCTTGCTCACACAGATCAAATGCGCGTGCGAGCGCTTTTCCAAACTCGTACATAAGACGTCCGTTTTCCGTTAAATACTTTTTCTTGATTTCATCTGTCAACTGTTCAAGCTCTGGAGATTTTTCTAAACCGATAACGTAGTAACCTTTTTTCTCTGCCGTCTCGAGCAATCCCGCAAACCGTTCCCAAAACCGCTGCGTGTGCACGCGGGAAGAAACGGCGGGCACGCCTGTCGCACGCAGCGTTTCTTCCGCAATCAAGTGATGCGCATACTCGTGTATCGCTGTATACATGAGCGCATTGTCCGACTTAAAATTTTTATTGTGCAAAATGATCTCATGTGTATCCAATTTGTAAAGCCCGTTCACTTTTTTACTCGCCTTTCCCGATTGAATAATTGTGAACGCAAGTTCCGTCTCTGCAATGTCAAGCAGTGCGGCCGAAATTTTTTCATTATCCATAGCGCTCATCCATTTTAACAAAACGCACAGAAAAATACCATGTGTCGTCGAAAGGCACACTGTTTCAAACTCATCATTTTTCGTGATTACACATTTTCATTTTTTGGAGCATGTTTTTTTGGAAACCGTACTTCCGTGGCTTGCATACCGCGCGGTCTAGAAAAACAGCATGCTGTTTTTCTAGACTTGCCTCCGGCAACCACTCCAGCACGGGCTCTGATTTTTTTCGCAGTAGGCTTATACAATCACGCCCTTCGTTGACGGAATGGCACCATTTCTGCGCGTGTCAACTGTTGTTGCTGCGCGGATGGCGCGGGCTGCGGCTTTGAACAGCGCTTCCATTTTATGGTGGTCGCTCCGCCCGCGGATAATGTCAAGGTGCAAATTACACCGTGCGCCATTGACAAACCCGTGCCAAAAATCTTCAAAGCAATCGGTCTGGAAGCTTGCCGTACCGCCATCCGCGCCGAGTGACACAAGCGGAATGCCTGTCAACGTGCTGTTGCACACCAGATACGCGCGGCCGCCAAAATCGACCGCTGCGGCTCCGAGTGTTTCATCCATCGGGTAAACGAAAAATCCTGAACGGTAAATACCTGCACAGTCGCCGAGTGCCTCTGCAAAACACGTGCCGAGCGCAATCCCCGTATCTTCAAGAAGGTGGTGCTGGTCAACGTGCAAATCGCCGGTGAGTGTCCCCGTCAAATCAAAGAGGCCGTGTTTACAGAACGCATGCAGCATGTGGTCAAAAAAACCGATAGGATTTTTGACGGCGTAATTTCCTGATCCGTCAAGCGTCAGTGTCAGAACGATGTCTGTTTCGTTTGTGGTTCGTTTTACTGTTGTGGTTCGTGCCATATTGTCATTATAAAAAATCGTGTGGTCAGTTGCAACGCCAGCAGAACGTTCGCGATTTCCGGCAGCGGCGCGCCGTGGTTACTGCACCGCGTAACCGCCGTACGGTCACTACATATCGGCGGCGTTCTGTACCGGCTACACTGCGATGACTTTGCGCAATTCATACTCTAAAATATCGGTTGCCCCAAGCTTTTGCAGTTTTGGCAGCAACAAGGGAACCGCCGATTTATCGACCGCAATTTTTACCGCGTAACCGTGATCACCGTACAGCGGCGCAATCGTCGGGCTCCGCATGGCAGGCAGTTCCGAAATAAGAGACTCGAACACGGCTTTCGTGCAGTTCATCTCGAGCATCACTTTCCCCCGTGCGTTCAATACCGATTCAAAAAGCATCTTGAGCTCGTAAATCTTCTGCTTTTTTTGAGGAACGGCAAGCGCCTGCTTTGAAGCGAACAGTCGCGTTGAACTTTCAAGAATGGTATCAACAATGCGGAGCCCGTTTTCAACAAGCGTACGGCCGGTCGCCGTGTTGTCGATAATCATATCCGCGTCATCGGGCGGAAACACTTCTGTAGCGCCGTAGGTGCGTATGATTAAATGCGCAATGTGTTTTTTTTCAAGCCATTCGCGCGCAATCTGTTCGTACTCTGTTGCAACGATGATACGTTTTTTTTGAAACAACAGGTCGTCATAATCAGTGGGCACCGCAGCAACGATGCGCACTTTGTCGAACCCCACATCGAGAATTTCCTCCACATCGGCGTGCGTTTCTGCAACCCAGTCGCGTCCGGTAAATCCAATGTCATGCGCACCAAGTTCCAACAGCCGGCCGATATTCTGCGGTTTCATAACCTTTGCCTCAAGATCAGCCTGATTGACCGTCGGGCGGTAGGCGCGTTCAGGTAAATCGATTTTAATGCCGGCATCGTTCAGGAGCCGAGCAACCTTTTCGTACATCCTTCCTTTCGGGAGCAGCAGTTTTAATTTTTCCATGACAGATGTCCTCAATTCGTTATTATAGTGTAGGTTTCTGACTGTGGCAACACACAGGGCGTCCGCGCACAGTTTGAGCGGCGGTCGCGCTAGCATTTCAATATCGGTACAGAATAATTACAGAAATAATTTTTTTCGGGGAGAAGTCTCTCCCCTGGGTTCAGCCCGCCCGTTCCATCCAAGCGCACCTACGGGCGGTCTTCACCACACCCCTCTCTGCGGGGACACCCCGCAACGCCCCGCTGTCCAAAAACTCACGAAGCGAGGCATTCGGTGATTCTCGCTAAAGGCTGTGCTTGAACCGCACCGCCGCAACACACCGTGCAATCGTAAAAGAATGGTTTCGCTGCGGAACGATACGCAGCACAAGACATTGTATCGCGAAGTCGGTATACTGCATGAGTATGCATAATCCAATAACGCCGTTTACAATGCGTCTTTTGCAAGAGCCGGAACGTTCGCCGGTGGTGCGGCTGCTGTTGATTTCAACCGGCGCCGTTCTACAGGCGATTAATCTGAATACGTTTATCCACGCCGGCGGGCTCTATCCGGGGGGGATCACCGGGCTGTCTATTTTGGTACAGGATATCATTGCGTTAAAAACGAATGTAATCGTGCCGTTCGGTGTTATCAACATGGTGTTGAACATTCTTCCCATCTTGATTGGATTTTTGTTTATCGGCAAGCGGTTTACGTTGTATTCATGCGTGATGATTGTACTGGTGAGTTCTTTGGCAGATGTTATCCCCGGCGCGTCGATTACCGATGATATTTTGCTTTCAGCAGTTTTTGGCGGCATCTTGAATGCCATCTCCGTGAGTTTTTGCCTGCTTGCTGGAGCAACGAGCGGCGGCACTGATTTTGTAGCGGTGTTTATTTCAGAACGTTTCGGCCACGATGCGTGGAATTACATTCTGGTGTTCAACATTGCAGTGCTCATAACGGCCGGGTGTATTTCTGGATGGCCGCAGGCGTTGTATTCAATTATTTTTCAATATGTGTCAACACAGATGTTGCAGGTGCTGTATCGGCGGTATCAAAAGGTGACGCTGTTTATCATCACCAATGAGCCGGAAACCATCTATCACATTATCCGCGATGAAACACATCACGATGCCACAAAATTGCCGGGCATCGGTTGCTACAAAGAAACGGAACGAACAATTTTATACTCAATTATTTCTGCTGATGAAGCGCGGAAAGTTATCCGATTGGTACGAAAAGCAGATCCGCTAGCATTTATCAATATAGTTAAGTCAGAACAGATTTTAGGCCGCTTCTACAACAAGCCGAAAGATTAATACGGCCATCTCTGGATGATAAAACATATGAATATATGAGCATATGAACATTTGTCTTTTTCAATCAGAAGAACTAACGCGACCGTTGCCACTGCACGATGCCCGGGCAGTGCATATACTGACCGTACTACACAAAAAATGTGGAGACCAGTTTACTGCCGGTGTGATCGGTGGTGCATCTGGGCTTGCAACAATTACCCGGCTAGGTACCCAGAGCGACAGAGACGGTGGTTCACTCGATTTTGTATTTACCGCAACGGGAAACGGAAAGCCGCTGCATCCAGTGACGCTCATCGTCGGATTTCCGCGGCCAATTCAGCTGAGGCGACTGCTCCGCGATATAGCAGGCTTAGGATGCGCGCGCGTTGTGCTGACGGGCACGGCACTCGGTGAAAAGTCGTATATGCAGTCATCGCTGGTGGCGCGCGGTGCGGCACGGCAGCTGTTAGTGGATGGAACAGTGCAGGCAGGAAGCACGCATGTCCCTGAGCTGGAGCTTTACCGGACGCTGCCAGAGTGTTTAGCTGCTCTGTGTGGAGGCCGCACCGCGCTGCAATCGACAGACGGCAATTTTGCCGGCGGGACGGTGTGCTGCCCAGAAACAGCGCCGCAGTTGCCGGGCGGCGCGGCCGGGGAACCGCCACCGGAAATCCGCATTGCACTCGATACCGTCCCGCCGGCACCGGCGCTTACAACGCACGCACGCACCGTGATGCAGCAGCACGAGGCGAGCCCGCACGTGCTAGCGGCAATCGGTAGTGAACGCGGCTGGACGGATGCGGAACGGGCACTCCTTGAGTCGTATGGTTTTGTGCGGTGCAGAATGGGTGAACGTATTTTACGCACAGAAAGCGCTGCAACAGTTGCTGCGGCGCTTCTCCTTTCGGAGTTGGGTGTGCTTGATTAATCTGCCGAACAAACAGAGCCCGCGCTGGAGTGGTTGCCGGAGGCAAGTCGAGAAAACGGTGCGCCGTTTTCTTGACCGCGCGGTATGCAAGCCACGGAAGCACGGTTTTCAAAGAAAGCCTGCTCCCAAAAAAATAAAACGCGTAATCACAAAAAATCGTGAGCGGCACCAGCGAGCATCGCAACAACGCGGACGGGTAACGGTGCCGGCAGCGCGTTATATTTCCAGTATATCCTCCACATGCATAGCATCTTCATTGAAAAAGGCAAAGCTATTGCCACCGCGCTGCGCAATATAGACAAGCGCGCTGTCTGCTTTTCCGAACACCGTGTCAAACGACTCTTCGCCGTCGGTTATGTAGACGCCGCCAATGTTACAGTGAATCGGCGTTCCTTCTGGTACGTGCACCGTCATTGCACATTCATTGAGTTTTGCCGCCGTACGGAGCGCGTAGCCATTGCTCCCGATAGAACGCAGATAGACAAGACATTCACTCGCATCAAGGCGCACCAAGAGATCTCCCCGCCGCAAAACGGTCGCACATGCTGCAATCATCGATTGTACGATGCGCTCCGCGCCATCCGTCCCGTGGAGCTTGGTGATAAGTTTAAAATCGTCGACCGCGATAAGCAGCAGTGCATCGAGCCTGCCCGTCGGTCGGTCGGACAATGCGTCGGCAATGAGCGAAACCGCTGTACCTTTGTCAACTGTGTTTCGAACGCGTTCGGCAACATCAGGCGGCAATTCAAAGTGACGCTCGTCAAGTCCGTTGATGGAACCTTCCACCCGAAACAGCTGCTGCCCGCTGTCGGTAAGCGTGTGATACGTCAAACGGTACCATCCCGATTCGCCATCTGTAATGGTACCGTAAAAATCAACGATGCCATCACCCGCCGCAGCATTCGATCCTTTAAACGGTACAACATACGCATCATGATATTCTTGACTGACGCGCATATTCAAATCGAATGACGCAAGGTATTGATGATACGTTTTATCGACTATACCCTGCCCCGGTATGGCATAGGATGCCTGCATGGTATCTGTCAAAACGTCATATTCAAATAGAACCGCGCTCTGCTGTTCAGCGCGCAGGTGTGCAGAGCGCTTTTTGCTGTGCACGGTCTGATTCTCTGGCGTTGACGCGCGGGCAGTTTTTGCTGGTTGCCGTTTTCCCCACGTAGAAATATTTTCCAGCGCGCAGTAGAATATCCGACTTTCGCTATCTGCGGCAAGCAAAATAACACGCAGATGAATCACATCGCCTTGCGATTTTCCTGCAAACGCATTGAGCCGCACCTCTCCGTGAATCTCTGCACCGGTCTGCGCCGCCGATTCAAGGCAATCCAATAAGACGTGCCGATCGTTTTCGACAATGGCATTGAGCACCTGCTGTTGGTACCGTACATACATCCGACGCGTAATGCCCAGTTCAGTAAAAAACGCATCGTTCATACGGAGCACTTCCAGTCGACCGCCGGCGTATTCCAGAATCGCAGCACCGCCGACAAATCGATTGAACAACAGCGCCGATTGTTCCGATGCTTCAAAAAAATTCGCTGCACCGCGCAGTCCGGAAAGTTGCCGCATCCCGGTCTGCAAAAGATTGTCATTGTGAATAAGCAGCGTCTCAAATTCAGCTGCCGACATCGGCTTCCCAAAATAATAGCCTTGCATATACAGACAGCCAATACTCCGCAGATAGTCAGCTTGTTCTTTTGTCTCAATCCCTTCCGCTATGACCGTCATACCAAGCCAATGTGCCATGCGCACCAGATAACTTAAGATGATGCCGCCGCGTGCATTGTGTGCAGCGTTGTCGATAAACTTCATGTCGAGTTTCAACGTGTCAACGTAGATATCCTTTAGCATATTTAAAGATGAATAACCGGAACCAAAATCATCCATTTCAACGTGGAATCCATGCGCGTGCAACGTGTCAACCATACTGATAAGCTCGTTTGGATTGTCCATGTACGCTGATTCGGTAATTTCCACGCGCAGATGTGACGAGCTCAATTTATAATTTTCTATCAAGCTCGTCAAAACACGAACCAGCCACGGAACGTCCACGTCACGGCGAGAAATATTTATGGACAGCGGCACCACCGGTAACCCGCGGTTCAGCATAGTACGCAGAAAAATACACGCTTGCTCCCAGATATATTCGTCAAGACGACTGATAAAGCCGTTGCGTTCAAACAGCGGAATAAAGCGGTTCGGCGGAATCATGCCTTTTTGAGGATGCACCCACCGCACCAGCGCTTCCGCACCGTATATTTTGTTCTGGGCGTAATCATACTGCGGCTGCAGATAGATACGGAACTGTCCGGTTTCAAGTGCAGCGTTCATCTCCGTGGTCAGTTCGTGCTCTTCGAGCAGCTGATTACGCATGGCCGTTGTGTAATAGGCGTAGTAGCGATCTGCGCGTACCTTTATGGTGCGCTGCGCCAAAAACGCGCGGTCACACATAATGTTGACATCGAGCAGATTGTCGTCTACTTCGTAAATGCCAAAATGGAGCGAAAACTTAAACGCCGGAAAAAATTCCGTGAGCGCCTTGACTAAAAATTCATTGAGCGCCGCAGGATCAAAGCGCTCCTTTTCTATACAGAGCACAAAGTTGTCGGACTCCCACCGTCCGTACGTTACGAACATCGCCGCTGATTCCTGCAAAATCTGGCCAATGTGCTCTAAAACTAAATCTCCCACGTGAATGCCGAATGTATCGTTTAAAACAGAAAAGCGAGCGATGTCCCACCGCACGATTACATACTCCCGCTCCGGCGCAAGTATACTCAATATCTCATGCGTTTTTCGGCAAAACGCCTCCTTGCGGAGGACATTCGTTGTCAGATCGATTTCGCGCGACTTATACAGCGCCTTAGTCTGACCAATCGATATGTCGACAGCTTGATGCACAAAGTCTGCTTCAAGCGGACGGGCAAGCTCATGGTTTGCCCCGGCACGGAGCGCAGACAACCACGCCTCCTGCTCGGTGGCATCAACCACTGCTAAAAATGGAATCGTTGCCATCTCCGTGTCTTTTTTAGCCGCCTCAAGCAGAAACGACGCATGTGGGGAAGCCATGTTGACGATGAACGCCTCCGGCAACACGTCCACGCGTATCTCCACGAGCGCAGCTTCGCCGTCCGCAAATTCATACAGTTCATATGAATCCTGCAACGCCGCGCGAAAAAACTGCCTGTCCTGCTCGTCATGAGAGACCACAAAGATAGCCATTTGCCCAGTATATACTATCCCTGTCCTTTTGAAAATAGAGCGCGATTCTGCCCCAGACAGAACAGCCCTTTTTTTAATGGGGGAACGCCTTCCCTTTCATTCAAGCCCTGCAGCATACGCACCGCGCACGGACGCGCGGTATATGCCTATAATTTTTCGTTCTGCGAAAAATCAAGAAAGCTGCGTGCCCTTATGTCGCCTGGCTGACCAACAGAAGTTGTCCATCTGGCACACCCCGCAACGCTTTCGCCACGGCAGCCGGATGTACTCTACTGACAATTTCAGGAAACTGTGCTATACTGTATTCATTATGAAAAAAAGGCAGACACAATCCTCCGCTACCGGCCACCGCGCTCGTGCTATTGCAGGTGTCCTTATCATCAGTGCAGCAGGCGTTATCGCGGGACTGTACGCCGTCCACGTGCGCGCACGGTCGCGGCTCGATGTGGCGTTCTATGGACTGTCGCCCGCTATTGTAGATGCGCTGACCACCGCCATCGAAGACGAATATGCAGAATCAGCATCTGCTACCTTTACCGCCATTCCCGACAGCGCGCCACTTACACCGCGCAGCGTAAAAAAATACGACCTACTGTTTATGTGGAATGGCGCAGTTGCAGAAAACTGCGCGGCACACGCGCAGCCATTTCCGCGCCATCTGTTTCACCTTGTGCCTGCTGCTCTCCGCGAAAGGAGCGACGCTTCCACGCTGTTGCCGCTTTTGCTCGACCACTGTGAACTGGATTATCACAAAGAAGCAGAGAGCGCGCACGGCATCGCCCCGCCGGAAACCCTTGCCACCTTTCTGACCTCACTCTATGATGCCGCGGCGGTATACGACCACCCGCTGCTTATTGCAGGAAACGATGATGCGCACCTGCTCGATTTTATAAGCGTACTGGTTGAAGCGATTGTCGGAGCAGACGGTTACCGAACGCTTGTGCAGGCGGTGAAAGCGACGCCGAAGTTTGAAACCGTCAGTGTGGTACCGCTTACAACGGATGCGGCGGGCACGCCCGTCACGCTGATGACGGTTTTATCGCTGCTCGAGCTGTTTCAAGAACAGAATATACTCTACCCGCAGTGGTACGATGTTTCGCTTGCCGATGTAGAAACATTTCTTCGGGAACACGCTCTATACGCTGCTGTTATGCCGCTTTCATATCATCGCACGCTGCCGCTCCGCACCATTTACACTTACCAAACCGTCCGGTTCCCGGTGAGCACTCCGGAAGTCCGCCACGCCGTCATTGCACCGGAACTCGTTATGATCAAGTACGATACGCAGCCGCGGAGCGATGCACTTGCAGAAAAACTCTTATCTGCCGACACGCAGGAATCGCTTTCACAGAGTACCCAGTTGGTACCAGTAGCAACTCGTGCCGGCGCATACGACACCATTTCTGACGATGTTCGCTTTTTTGTCGCGTCGAGTACGGACGGCGGAGCGCCGAGCCTTTTCACCGCTTTTCCTCACCGCGAAAGCGCACACGCTTGTGCAGAAGCAATTCGCATCTTTTTAGGAAAAAAGTAAACGAGCCACACGTTTAAAAATGCGCACTGAAATAGCGTGCGCATTTTTATCTTCGAGTTTTCTCTCGAAAACTCGTTTATGTACCTGTGCGCTCGCGCGCACGAATCTCGCGTATTGATTGCGCGGTCTCATTTCATTGCGCCCGCCCAGTTTTGAACAGCTTTCGATTTTGAAAAATCGTTCACTGT
>JAFUFE010000099.1 GCA_017470085.1 Treponema sp. | reverse complement strand
TTAAATAGAGCAGTTTTTCTATAAAAATACGGTAATCGTCAAATTCAGGGGCACAAATCCATGCGCGGAGCGTCTGTTCGGGAATCGCCTGTAGCTCCGGAATAAAAAAACTCGTGCTGCTCGCCATCGCCGTTATGGCCATAACGCTCCGATCATGCCGCCCCTGCGCCGCGCAGTCGTTCATGTCGGCGGAAAACTGGAGCGACGCGTACTGGGAAACCGTTTCAAGCAGCTTGTCCGCTTCCTCGTATGCTTTGAACGCAGCGCACAAAGTGTCGGCGCCGTCGCCGAGCTTTCCTTTATATGCCGTTACGCGCTCAGTGAGCTGCGGTATCCGAGCGAGCGCCTGTTCCCATGCATCATCGGAAGCGAACAGTGTGGATAAATCCCATCTATCTTTTTGCGGAACGTCTTTCCGTTCACGGATATGTGTCTCTGTCATATACCTAACTATAACGCAAAAAAGAGCGGTTCACAAGGGCGCCCGACAGATTTTCCTTTTACGGGACATATGGACCAAACGGTATCGGAAAGCCGGCTGCTCTGGGTTCCGCTTACCGCTCCATTCCGGCGGCAGCGCCTCCGGAACTGCCGCCCGCCGCATCCGGGGTATGATGTACTCATTGACTAAATGAGCGTATTTGTATACAATAACACGCTCTGTCGTTTTGATACGGCATTTTCTTGTTGCGGCAAGCAGCTCCGGTGCATCGGTAAGTGGCTTGCTGCTGTCGATTTTGATAAAAAATACGAATTGCCACAGGCTATGGAGGTATACGGTGGTCAAAATCAGGCTTAAACGGTTCGGCACGAAAAAGCGTCCGTACTATCGTGTTGTGGTACAGGATGCCCGGAAACCGCGCGACGGTGCGTGCATCGAAGAACTGGGCGTCTATCAGCCGATTGCGGCGGAAGGGCACCAGTGCACTATCAACATTGAGCGCGCGCAGTACTGGATGAGCGTGGGTGCGCAGCCGACGGATACAGTGAGCCAACTGATAAAAAAACAGATTGCCGGACAGACCCGCTGATGGCCGGAGACAGACATGGAGAAAGACCTGATTGAGTACATCGCACAGTCACTCGTCGATGATCCATCACGCGTTTCGGTAACGGAGACTGAAGGCGAACGCGGTCAGCTGCTTGCACTCAAGGTTGCGGACGACGATATCGGCAAAGTTATCGGCAAATACGGACGGATTGCAAAAGCGATGCGCACGGTGTTGAGCGCCTCCGCTTCAAAGGACGGCAGACGATACAGCCTTGAAATCCTCGAGTAGATGGCGCACGAAGAGCTGGCGGTCGGTTACATCCGTGGTTCATTTGGAACGGCGGGCGAATGTAAGGTGGAAAGTGCTTCCGGCGACTACACGCATATCGCGCGGCTTTCGGAAGTGACGTTGTGTGCAGACGGTAACCGGCGCATTTTTGCGGTAGAGCACGCAGAAATGAAAGGCAGTTTTCTGTGCATGAAATTTGTGGGGGTGGATTCGCCTGAACACGTGCGCGAATATACGGGCTGGAGCATCGTGGTGCCGCGCGCGGCCGCAAAACCCTTGCGCCCTGACGAATGGTATATTGAAGATTTAAAACAGTGTTCCCTCATGTATTGCAGTAACGATGGAAGTGCGCATACCATTGGAACAATCGTTGACGTGGTAGAAGGCGGCGGCGGTGACCTGTTAGAAGTGGTGCTTTCTGCGGAGTGTCCGTTGCTTGACGCGCACGTAAAATACGGCGCGAGTGGTCGTATTCGCACCGTGTATGTGCCGTTTACCGGGCGGTACATCGGTGCGGTGGATACGGTAGCACGGACAGTGCAGCTGGTGCATCTGTGGATTGTGGAGTAATGCGATGCGGTTCACCGTGGTGACGCTTTTCCCTGACATCGTGCGCGCGTATTTTGAAAGTTCTATCATGGCAAAAGCCGTAGCGAATGGGCTGATTTCCTACACTCTGGTGAACATCAGGGATTTTGCCGTTGACCGGCACAAAACGTGTGATGACGCGCCGTACGGCGGTGGAGCGGGGCAGCTCATGTGTGCCGAACCGATTGGGCGTGCACTTGCTGCTGTGCAAGCGCATGAAAAACGCGTTATCTATGTTTCCCCTGGCGGAAAACCGTTCTCCCAACAGCTGGCCGCTCTGTTGAGCCAGGAACGGGAACTCGTCATTGTCTGCGGCCGCTACGAAGGAATTGACCAGCGCATTATCGATGCATATGTCGATGACGAAATTTCGATAGGCGACTACGTACTGTCGAGCGGTGAGGTTGCCGCCGAAGTGCTCATAGATGCGGTGTACCGGCTCATAGACGGCGTTATCACTCTGGAGTCACTTGCAGAAGAAAGCTTTTGTGGCGGATTATTGGAATATCCGCAGTATACGCGTCCCGCAGTGTACGGCGGCAGAGCGGTACCTGATGTTTTGCTGTCGGGCAATCACGAGGAAATCCGCAGGTGGCGGCTCAGAAAACGCATTGAAAAGACGCTCCGTAATCGCCCTGAGCTTATTGCACGCGCACGGGCAGAGGGACTACTCACCAGCGAGGCGGAAAACGTGATTGCAGATATAACAGCGGCAGCTGTCCGTCCGGATGTCCCGTACACGCGGCATACGGATGGCGTCTATTAAAACGCAACAGCGAGTGAAACATCAGTTTCAGGAGTTGTTGCATTGGTGCGCAGTTGCACAGAGTGTACGTCAGTCCTCCCGCGTTTATGCTGGAGGACTTTTCCCCTTTTTTGCTCACGCAAAAATGGGCGTATGTTCCGCCGTTTCAAGCAAACTCGAAAGTAAAAACGTCGCGCTATTGGAGCGGGGTTTTTAAACATTCCTTAAAATTGCACAAGCGAGCAAGTTTCAACTTGCGAGCGCGGGCAGTTAGTGCGCGGTTCGCGCACACGGACATGAGCGAGTTTTCTCTCGAAAACTCGAAGTTAAAAACGCCGCACTATTGGAGCGGCGTTTTTAAACATTTATACTAAAAAATGACTGACACGAAAAACCGCGCGGTTTCAGTTCATCTGAAAAACGCTCTCCCGTGTGCGTTTATACAAGCTATATACAACCGGCCGATGGTGTCGCCGTGCGAATACGAAGGCAGAACGTTCGGCATCAAAACAGCACGCTGAAAATCGTCTTTCTGTGAGTAGTACTGGTTGTTTTCAATGCAGCGGCGTTGCCTGTCGTGAGAAAGAATCATTTGACTTTCCACCATCTGTTTCCGCACGGATTTTTTTTGAACGGAAATGATGCCAAAACAGCCCGGCGAAATTGACAGAATTATACAAGTATATCGTTTTACCGCTTCCACATTTTCTGTACGGATTCTATAAAATACACTCATACGATAAAAATCGATGGTAGGCATCGGTGATGTTTGTTAACAAAATATAACAAATCCATCGGTGCCGGGCTTGTGCGGGTAAGATTCGGCACTGCGCGGAACAGAAGATGGGCCGCGTTGCTGTATGGTTCTGCGGATTGCATTCTACTGACGGAGGGCTTGACTATATGACACTGATAAAGAGTTCATTTCTAAAAATCGTACTGCCGAGCGCGCTTATCTTTGTCGCATTTATGTTTTATGTCGTCCGTATGGTCACTACGTACACTATGGATAGGACGTATGATTTGCTGGTACAGCGTGCAGGAAACTGTAAAGGAAGCATGGAAAAAGAATTTGAAGCGCTCCGCGTCAGTATGTCTGCGTTGGACGGTGTGCTGTATAATGGCGTAGCGTCTGAGACGGCAACGCTGCATTCGTTTGAAGATTTTACGACCCGGTTTCCCAATACGGCGTCCGGTTTTTTTGGTTTTATTGACGGCGTCTACTATGACGGTGCCGGGTGGGTTCCAGAACCCGGATACGATCCCACAACACGTGCTTGGTATATCTCCGCTATGGAAAATCCTGACAATGAAATGGTGTTTTCGGATGTGTATGTCGATTCACTGTCGAAGGTGCCGATTGTGAGCATTTCGAAAACAGTCAAAGATTTTCAAGGAAAAATCTTGGGCGTCATTGCAGTTGATTATAAATTGAGCATCATTCGGCGAATAATTGAGCAGGCAAAAGCATCCGCTACTATGGAGCTGTTCCTGCTTGATAAAACGGGGGCATTCGCTGCGTCTGACCGATACGGCGGTGAAGAGCACATACAAAACGTTGATGCGGGAAAATACAGTGCCATTGCACCGGCGTTGCTTGAAGGGACAGGCGGATTTACACAGGTTTCGGCAGGCGGCCAAAAGTATTGGTTTTTGTCGCAGCCGATATCTGGAACGGATTACATGTTTGTTATCGGCGAGACCGATTACACAATGCGATTTTTCTCTTATACGGTTTCTCTTATTCTCGTCGCTGCTTTTGTGGTATTGTTTGCCATGATAATCAGTTTGATTATTATACGTTTCTATCGGATTGTAAAATCGATAAATGCAACTGCGGTGGCGCTCAAAAATATGACGTCGGGGGATGCTGATTTGACGCAGCGAATTACATTGAAAGGCGGCTCTGATGAAATGAACCGCATCATACAGAATTTTAATGAATTTGTCGCACATATGCAGGGTATTATCAGTAATGTTAAGCAGGCGGATGTCGGTCTGTTGGACGTGGTACAGGAAATGGAACGACGCATCGGAAATACGGCGGATTCAATTCAAGCGATTTTGCGCAGTATCAGTGAGGTGAGCGCGGAAATCCGCGATCAGGGGGTACACATTGAAACAACATCAGAAATAATTAGGGGCGTACGTACCGGCATTCAAACTCTGGGGAAAGGCATAGAAGTGCAGTCTTTGAGCGTCTTGAACGCATCGGCTGCGGTAGAGCAGATGGTTGGCAATATCAGCTCGGTGAATCAGTCGACCGGGTATATGGTTTCGTCGTTTGCGTCGCTTGATAAAAGCGCGTCGTCGGGCATTGCACGTCAGGCGGATGTGCACACGCTTACGCTTGAGATATCGGCGCAGTCGGAACGGCTCCAAGAAGCGAATCAGTCGATAGCGAACATCGCGGCGCAGACGAATCTTTTGGCTATGAATGCGGCCATAGAGGCGGCGCATGCGGGCGAGCAAGGCAAAGGATTTGCGGTTGTTGCACAGGAAATCAGAAAGCTCGCTGAGACGGCGTCGGCACAGTCAAAAAAAATCGATGATGACATAAAAAAAATAAAAGAGCAGATAGTGGGGGTAGTAGACGCGTCGGCGGAATCGGCGGAAACATTTTCGACGGTATCGGAACAGATAAAAGAGACATCTGCGTTGCTGTCCCAAATAAGCGGCGCCATGGATGAACAGAATCGCAGCAATCATCAAATTATAGAATCGTTGCATGCAATGGGGGACAACACCATGGAGGTGAAGTTGTCGTCAAATAAAATGCTGGAAGGAAATAAACACATCGTCGGCATTATGGAGCAACTGCAAAAATCTGCGGAAACGATTAAACTGGATATGGCAGCTATGAGCGACAGCACAGAAAAAATTTCCGATGACGGTAAAGCGCTTTCAGAAGTGTCGGACAAGGTGCAGAACATGGTACAAAAAATTTCGAATGAGATGAACCGCTTTAAAGTGTGAACATTCGCCGGTACTTTTTTGCGGCGTGCAGATTTATTTGTGACCGCGCGGTCGATTTGTGCGGTACGGCAGTACTGAACGACGGTATCACACCGTATCACAAAATCAGCGCGAGCGCTCCGTCTGTCCATTGACCAATGAAATGGAATTCAGTATACTGATATTCCGCACCTGCGGTATGGAATTGACGGGCGCGCGTCCAACGTGTTTGACGGCAAGCTGTGGTCGTCTAGCCGGAATGAGAGTTCACAGAACGCGCACTTTTTGGCGCCCGTTGTAGAACGCAAAAATCATCGGAAAGCCGCTGTTTTTTTCCCGGCTTTTTTTATGAGGAGAAGGATAGGTATGGATGTTATCAGAACGATTGAAGAACGTCAGCGCCGTGCGAGCGCCCAGGGGGTAGACATCGGCGACACGGTAAAAGTATACTTTAAGATTGTCGAGGGAAAAACCGAACGCATTCAGGTGTATGAGGGACTTGTTATTGCGCAGAACAATCCCGGCATGCGACAGACCATTACCGTGCGTAAAAACTCATACGGTATCGGCGTAGAGCGTATCTTTCCGCTGCATTCGCCGCGCATCACAAAGATAGAGGTTGTCCGTTCCGGTAAAGTGCGCCGCGCAAAGCTCTATTATCTGCGGAAAGCAATCGGTAAAAAGGCGCGTATCAAGGCGCGCGTTGGCGGTTCGATTGCCGCACGGATTGCGGAGCGCAATGCACGTGCCGCTGCCATCGCTGCAGAGCAGGAAGCACAGATTAAACAGGAACAGAAAACGGAACACGGCGGGAAGTAGTCGTTCCTGCTATGGATTCACAGGCTGCGTCCATCCGGTTATCTGCACTTTCTTCCACGAGTGTTCAGAATCTGCTAAAAGCGGAAGGTTCACTGTTTATTAAAATCATTTCACAGACGGGGCAACAGGTATATACCGCAGGATTTTCGGGCGGTCGTTTTTCATTGACGTCTGCCGTGCCGCTCACTGTTGGAGCCGGTTATCTGGTGACGGTTTCTGTCCGAAAGGGCGTCATAACGCTCACGCCGCAGCAGCCGGCCGGAACAACACCGGTTGTTGTACAGAGCCTGACGTCTGCATATACGGCGGGAGGAGCGCTTGCACCGGAACTCGCCGCCTATTTTTCGTCGCTCGACCTTATCCCCGACGCCACAACGCTCCGTCTGTTTCAGCAGATGCAGCAGCTTGGCATGAAGTTCGACAGCAGAATGTTTCGGACGGCACGGCACGTGGCGCAGCATTTCCCCGGCGACGAGGCGGAAGCGGCAGAGGCGGCGCTGCTTTTAGAACAGCACGGGATTCCTGCAACGGTGAGCGCCGTCCGTGCACTGCGTGGGAATGTGCCGTTTGGCGGAGAAAGTGACGGCCGTCGCCAGCAGCGGTCGAAAGAAAAACGGTCTTTGAATGCCGCGCCGCCTGCTGTGGAAGAGCCGTCTGTCGTGCTGACGGTAGCGGGCGGTCACAGTTTAACGACATCCCCACGGGATGAGCGCTGTGCCGCAGCGGATACGCGCCGCGCGCTGCCAGCCGCTGGCGCAACAGATGCGATAGCCGAGATGGCGTCTGTGGTGCGGTCGTTTTTTGTCGCGCTCGACTCCGCGGACACGTTTCCGACGGAGCTGCGTGATCCGGGCGTATTGACGCTGTTCAACAGTCTGTGTGCGTTCGGTTCCACGGCGGAGCGTGCCGCTGTACCGCCCGCTTTTGATGGAGCACGTTGGATACAGCTGCCGTTTGCATTTGAGACCGCCCTGACTGATGGAGCAACGGGGGCGGGTACGCTCCGTATCTTGACGAAAAAAGGAGCAGAAAAAATATTCTTTGAAGTTTTATATGGTGGAAAAACATATCGATTTTTGTTATACTATGTTGAT
>JAFUFE010000098.1 GCA_017470085.1 Treponema sp. | reverse complement strand
CACTTCGCCAGCGGCAAGTACGCCATTAGACATACCGAGACAGGCGCCGCACGTGGGGTTCGTCACGCAAAAGCCTGCGTCCATGAATATGCCGATGAGCCCTTCTTCAAGCGCGCGTTTGTAGACGAGCGGCGTGGCAGGGCTTACGATGGCGCGGACGCCGTCTGCAATGTGTTTCCCTTTGAGCACGCCCGCCGCCACGCGTAGGTCTGAAATACGACCGTTTGTGCAGCTCCCGATATACACCTGGTCAACTTTTGTGCCGCTTACGGTGCGCACATTTTGTACCGCATCCGGTTTGTAGCCGACGGTGCACACAGGCTCTATGGACGAGCAGTCAAGTTCAATCACGCGTTCGTATACAGCATCCTCATCGCTCTGCCACGTGGCAAAGTCGGCGAGCGCCGCTTCCTTTGACGCATACTCATCTTTGATGAAGTCCCACAGGTAGTCCACGGTGTTCATGTCAGGGGCGCATATTCCCGACGTTGCGCCTGCTTCCACCGCCATGTTGCAGAGCGTCATGCGCGCTTCCATGTCGAACTGCGCAGTGACAGGACCGGTAAACTCGATAACGCAGTTTGTCGCACCGTTCACGCCTATCTGTGCGATGAGCGAAAGAATCACATCTTTTGCAAAGACGCCCGGCCGCAGCTTTCCGTTCAAAACGCACTTGAGCGATTTTGGTTCGCGGAACGTGCACACACCTTTTAAGATGCCTACTTCAATGTCTGTCGTGCCAACTCCCGCGGCAAATGCGCCGAACGCGCCATGCGTACACGTGTGGCTGTCTCCCATGATGACGGTGAATCCTGGACGCACAAAACCCTTTTCAGGAAAGAGCGCATGGCACACGCCGTTTGTGCCTATGTCAAAAAAATCTGCAATGCTGTGGCGGCGCGCCCAATCGCGGAGGATTTTTCCCTGTTCTGCCGTCTTGCTGTCTTTTGCAGGCGACACGTGGTCGATAACCGCTTTGATTTTTGCTGCATCGAACACACGGTCTTTGCCGCGTTCAACCAAATCGTTGATTGCAAGGGGCGTCGTAATCTCGTGGCAGAATACGCGGTCGAGCGTGAGCACATATGTTCCGCTGCACGGCGTATCTATCACGTGCGCGTCGAAAATCTTTTGCGCGATTGTTTTTCCCATAAGAGCAGCCTCCGGACGATGGGTTTAATTATTAGTAAAGCAGCTTTATTATAATTAAAGTTCTGTCGTATGGCAAGCGCTTTACGACACGACGTTTTCCGGCGCACCGTGCAGAAAGGCCGCATAGTTTCTCACAGCCCTGTCCATGAGCCTCCGCCGTGCCTCGTACGGTGCCCAGGCGATGTGCGGCGTGATAAGACAGTTCGGTGCGTCGCGGAGTGGGCAGTCAGAGCGCATTGGTTCCGCTGTCAGTACATCGCAGGCGTAGCCGGCGAGCTGGCCGGATGCGAGCGCATCCGCTACCGCCTGTTCATCTACAAGGGCGCCGCGCGCCGTGTTGATGAGGTACGCACCCTGCTTCATGAGCGCGAGCGTCCGTGCATTGACCGTTTGTGCGGTTTCCGCTGTGAGCGGCGCGTGCAGCGTCAAAAAATCGGAGCGGGCAAACAGTTCCGCAACCGGCACACAGTTCGGGATATCGGGCGACGGATGGTGCGCCGTGCAGATGACGTTCATACCGAATGCCCTGCCAATGTCTGCAACGCGCCGTCCGATTTCACCGTAGCCGAATACACCGAGCGTCTTTCCGTTCAGTTCCGTAAGCGGCGTCATCCAGTAGCAAAAGTCTTTGCTCACCATCCAATCACCGTTTTGGACGCTTGCTGCATGGCGCGCTACTTGACTGGCGAATGATAGAATAAAGGCGAACACGTGTTGGGCAACCGCGTTCGTGCTGTAACCGGGGATGTTGGTCACGATGACGCCGCGTTTTTGTGCTGCCGCGGTATCGACGACGTTGTAGCCGGTAGCAAGCACCCCGATGTACCGCACCGTGGGGCAGGCGGCGAGTATGGCATCGGAGATGGCCACCTTGTTGAGAAGGATTGCATCAGCACCGGTGATGCGGTCGATGACGAGTTCAGGAGGAGTACGGTTGTAGACGGTGATGTCAGCGAGCTGCCTGAAATCGTCCCAGCTGAGATCGCCCGGATTGAGGCTCCAGCCGTCGAGTACGATGAGTTTCATAGGGATAGTATAGAACACCGGCACCAGCGGAGGCAAGCGCCCCGTGTCTGTGGGCGTTTGTGCGCTTTCCTTATTGTTCTCTTTCCGGTGTGCGTGCTGTTGAGCCGAGCTGTCCGCAGGCACCACAGATGTTCTGTCCGCGGCGCATACGGCGCGTCACTGTGATGCCGTGTGCGGTGAGCAGATGGGCAAACCGTAGCACTTCGCGGGCATCCGGTTCGGTAAACGGCAGACCAGCGACGGGATTCCACGGGATAAGGTTGACGTTGACAGGGATGCCCGCTGCGAAAGCGGCAAGGAGCTGGGCAGCGTCGGCACCGGTATTTTTTCCACCCAGCACAACCACCTCAAGTGTTACGCGTTTTCCTGTTTTCTGTGCGTAATAGGCGACGGCCGTGCGGAGATCATCGAGCGGCTCCCGTCGGGCGATCGGCATCAGGGCTATGCGGAGGGCAGGGTCGGCGCTCGTCAATGAAAGGGCAAGCCGTACCGCAGGCCCCCTGTCCGCAAGGTCGTATATGCCGCTGATGATGCCTGCGGTAGAAACCGTTACCCGGCGGAGCGACAACGCCCGTCCCTGCGGATGCGATAGCACGGTGAGCGCACGGCGGACAGCATCGATGTTCTCAAGTGGCTCGCCCATGCCCATGAAGACGACGTTGTCGAGCGTCCCACCGACCGCCTCAAGAAACAAAAACTGTTCCACGATTTCTGCAGCGTCCAGATTGCGCGCAAGACCGAGCGTTCCCGTTTTGCAGAACGCGCAGCCGAGTGCACAGCCGGCTTGACTTGAAACACAGGCGGTTTTCCGTCCGTCGTGGTCGACGAGCAGCACCGCTTCTATCAGGTAGCCGTCGTGCAAAGCGATCTGGAGCTTTACGGTGCCGTCGGCGTCGTGCAGTGTGTGTCGTACAGTGCACGAGCGGAGCGTCGCATGTTCGGCCAGCTGTTTCCGGAGCGCTGCGCCGAGGTCGGTCATAGCGTCAAACGATGAGACGCCCCGTGCAATCCATGAAAGAATCTGTCTGCCACGGTATCTTTCGGTCAAGTTCAAGCACCGAACGATTTCTTCCGGCACGAGCCCGGCGAGCGCCAGCTTTCTGTCTATCGCAGCGCTATCTGCCATTTGAGGATTTTAGCCGCTCAAGCTCTGCCCCGATCGCCTGATGATGCACGCCGTAGTGCTGCGCGCGTTCAAGCGCTTCTATGGCACGCTGTTTTTGATTCATCTTTTCGTAGCAAGAAGCAAGGTCGATGTAGAGCCGGTAGTTTTTGGCATCTCCGCTGATGAGCCGCTGGAGGCGCTCGATGGCTTCATCGTACTTTCCTTCATCCTTGCAGATGAGCGCAAGGCCGAGCGCGGCGTAGATATCAAAGTCGATGTCGAGTGTCCGGTTGTAGTAGTTCGTTGCTGTCTTGTAGTCGCCGAAAGATCGGTATGCGTCTCCGATGCGCGTCAGGATGATTTTATTGTTCGGGTCGATTTCGAGGATGCGGTTCCAGTATTCAATCGATTTCCGGTGCTCGTTCATGCCGCGGTAGCAGTCCGCTATGCCGAAGAGTGCGTAGAAGTTGCGGCCGTCCATCTCGAGCGCGCGTTCAAAGTAGGGGATGCCCTGTTCAAACGTTTTCAGCTTGCGGTGACAGTTTCCGATAGAGGTGAGCACGCGGATGTCAACGGCGCCTTCGTTCAGTTGGAGCATGCGTGTCCAATAGGCGAGCGCTGTCCGGTATTCCTTAAAGTCATAGTGCAAATGTCCAAGCCCGATGAGTGCGTACACGTTGTCTTTTTCCACCGCGAGCACACGTTGGTAGAACTCGTTGGATCTGTCAAAGTCGTGAATCTTCCGATATGCGTTCGCGATGCGCGTCAGCACCGTTACGTTCTGTTCGTCGCATTCCAGATATTTTTCCCAGATGGCAATCGCTTGCGTGTAACGGTCTTGAGATTTGTAACAGTCCGCAAGCCCAAACAGCGCATAGTTGTTTCCCGGATGTGCCGCAAGGCATTCATTGTAGTACGCTGCAGCGCGGTCAAATTTATTCTGCTTCCGCGCGGCATCTCCGAGTCCTACGAGCGCATAGTTGTTGTCCGGGTCGAGTTCCAGTATCCGCGAAAAAAACGACTCAGCAGCACTGATATCGTTTTTTTTCAGCGAACGGTATCCTTGCCGCGAAAGTTCCGCGATGGCATCGAGCGAATGCTGTTTCTCTTCTTCTCCGGTAAACGGGACGGCAATCCCGTATTCGTTGGGTGTGGTGTCCTCGTACTGTCCAGT
>JAFUFE010000097.1 GCA_017470085.1 Treponema sp. | reverse complement strand
GAGACTCGAACTCGTTACCTCTTGCATGCCATGCAAGCGCTCTAGCCAGGTGAGCTACACCCCCAAAATAGTGCCCTATAACTATAGCAAAAGTTTTACTGTACTGTCAATAATCATTTTGTCTGAAAAGGTGAGCGCGCTGTTTCTGGGCATTTTTACGGCAAAGAAAATAGCTATTGCGTCCGTGCCAAATATTTATCCGTTATCCGGCCGCTCGCTGTGGAAATGCTATTGCTTTCCTGCGCGATAGAGATTGCGCAAAAGCGAACCACATGAAAAGCATCGGTCAAGGCGTTCTGATGACCGCTCCCCAAGATAACAACATTATTGACAATGCTGTTATATACAACTTATTATTACTATATGGACGTGTCAATCATCAACCCTTTTCTTACATCGTGCGAAAATGCGTTCCAGAGGATGTTTGGCGTTTCCCTCCAAAACAAGGAACCGTATGTGGTGAATGTACTCGGAGGACATCCATGGGAAGTATCGGGATTGCTCGGTATAACCGGAGACTATACCGGTGTTGTCGCTTTTCGGCTGCACAAAATCCTCGCGCATAAAATGCTTGAACTATCGGGTGTTTCATCGGATGATCAAAAAGAAAAGGATGAACTGGTATTTCAATTAATCAGCGAGTTTACGAATATCATCGCCGGGAATGCGGTTTCGGGCATTAAAGACAAAACGATTCATGTTTCCGTTCCGGTTACTGTGGCCGGAGAAAATCACATTATCTCTTGGCCACGGAGTTATCCTGTTATCGGCATTCCCTTTGCTAGTTCGTACGGTCCACTTGAAGTTGATGTGTGCTTCAAGCAGTGATGCTCTTTTTTCCGCACGCGGGAAATTTTAGGCACGGTACAATTTTTGCTCCTGTGTGTACCGCAGCACGGGCGGGTGCGATGCACGCTGGTCACCACCGCCATATACCGGGCACGTTCTTCGCGCACATACGCTCGCGCCGCTTCCCCGGTATATGGCGGCGCATATATCGGTTTTCGTTTCCGCATCTGTGTGTGTCTGTTTCCCCTGTAGATGAAAGCAGCGGTTTGCTATTCTGTCGTTACTGCTTTCTCCGGCGGACGTCACCGCGTTATCTTTCGGTATGTCGTTTTGTGCGGGCGCTCAAAGTCATCACCGTAATTCTTTTTCCGCCACTCAACATAGTCCGACCAGTTCCCCTCAAAAAAACGAACGCCGCTGTTGTTTTCAAACGCAAGCAGGTGCGTACAAATGCGGTCTAAAAACCAGCGGTCGTGACTGATCACGAGCGCTGTGCCGGCAAAGTCTTCGAGTGCTTCCTCAAGCGCGCGCACTGTCTGCACATCAAGGTCATTTGTCGGTTCGTCGAGCAGCAGGACGTTGCCCGCCGCTTTGAGCATAAGCGCAAGGTTCAGCCGGTTTTTCTCTCCGCCGGACAGTACGCTGATTTTTTTGTTCTGCTCTGCACCGGAAAAATTAAACCACGAACAGTATGCGTGTGCGTTCACTTCCCGAATGCCGCCTTCAAGCGCGCGCCCTTTGTCGTCCGTCGCACCGAGTGCAATGATGTCGGCGCCGTCAGAAAGCTGCTCATAGACCGTTTTGTTTTCGTCAAGCGTTGAACGCAGTTGGTCTACGTGCACTAGCTTGACGGTCTGCCCAATTTTAAAACTGCCTGCATCCGGCTGTTCACTTCCGGCGATTAGTTTGAACAGCGTAGTTTTTCCGGCGCCGTTTGGCCCCACAATGCCAACAATCGCACCGGCAGGAATCGAAAAGTTCAGATGCTCAAAGAGCAGTTTATCCCCGAATGATTTTGTGACGTCCTGCGCTTCTAGTACCAGCGCGCCGAGCCGTGGTCCAGCCGGGATAGAAATCTGCGTGTCTTTGAGTTTTGACTTGTTTCCGCGTGCCAGCAGTTCATTATAGCGTGCGATGTGCTCTTTGTGCTTTGCTTGCCGACCTTTTGGCGTCAGGTGAATCCATTCCAGCTCGCGTTGCAGTTCTTTTCGCCGTACGCTTTCGCCCTTTTCTTCCTGCGCCAGTCGCGCCTCTTTTTGCGCCAGCCAACTTGAGTAGTTCCCTTTGAAAGGATAGCCTTCGCCGCGGTCAAGCTCCAAAATCCAGCCCGCCACGTCGTCAAGAAAATAGCGGTCATGCGTTATGGCGATGACGGTGCCTTCATACTGTTGAAGGTGCCGCTCAAGCCAGGCGACCGTTTCCGCATCCAGATGATTTGTTGGCTCGTCGAGCAACAGAATGTCTGGCCTTTGCAGCAAAAGACGGCAGAGTGCTACGCGCCGCCGTTCACCGCCGCTCAATACATCCACAACGGTGTCCCCCGGCGGGCAGCGGAGCGCGTCCATCGCAAGCTCAAGGTTGTTGTCAAGATTCCACGCGTCTTTCGCGTCGAGCTGTTCCTGCAGCACCGCCTGTTTCGCCGCGAGTTTGTCAAAATCCGCGTCGGGCGCTCCGTACGCTTCATTCACCGCGTCGAATTCGGCGAGCAAAGTAATAATCGGCTGCACACCTTCACGCACGATTTCCTTGACCGTCTTTCCCGATTGCAGTTCCGGCTCCTGCTCAAGGTAGCCCACCGTGTATCCGGGCGCACGCGTCGTCTCTCCGGTAAAGTCGGTGTCCACTCCGGCAAAAATCCGCAGCAAACTTGACTTTCCCGAACCGTTCTGCCCGATAACGCCGATTTTCGCGCCGTAATAATATGAAATGCTGATATGCTTGAGCACCGTCTTTGTGCCGTGTACGCGGCTCACATCGTGCATCGTGTAGATGATTTTTTTGTCGTCCGTTGTTTTCGCCATTCATTTACTATATAAAAGATAGGCGTGCGCCGCAAGAGCGTTTACCAGCAGCCGCAAAAGAGCCGCAATTATTTTTTTTCACTATTTTTTTCGGACGGAGTTTTTTCTCCAACCGGTGTTCCGCGGCTCCGCTTTCGCTCCGACCGGCCGCCTCTGGCGGCCGTTTCATTTCATGCCCGCTCCACCCCGGCGTATGTGCGGCGCATTTTCACCAATGCAGCGGCAGTGCGGAGTGAAACTGACGTTTCACTCCGCACTGCATTGTCGATATGACAAGAGTTTACTCATTGTTGTTCTTTGTACGCGGAGCCTGATATTCCCATGTGGCGCCACCCCAACCGTATGCCGTCATCATTGTCTGGATATATCTGTCGTCATTGGTTAGGCGCGTCCATACGCCGTCGTATGTTGTTTGTGTGGTATCAGTTGCAGAACCTGTCCACCTGCGCTGAACATTTTTTACCGTGCGTATCACTCCATAGGTAAGTCCGCGGTATGTCAAATCAAGCGTCATGCCGTCAGTGGAAAACTCATATGTGGTGTCACCGTCATG
>JAFUFE010000096.1 GCA_017470085.1 Treponema sp. | reverse complement strand
GGAGCGCGTCTTGCATCTTGAGTGTACAGTGTTCATAGTCCATAGGGTTGTCCTCGTTACCGCCCGGTACTCCTGATGGTGCCCGTGGCAGCTCACTTTTTAAAGATACAAATAAATCGCTTTAAATGCAATTTTTTTGTGCCGTACGTTTTAAGGATAATCGAAAACGGTGCTTGCACCTATCGTCGTTCGGCATTGCACGTGTGTCACCGATGGTTAATTGCTACCGGTATTTTATGACGACCGTTTTTCTGACGATACGCTACGGGTAGTTCCCCTCTATCGTGCGCTGTGGTAGAATGTTGCTATGAAAATACTCATGCAATGTGCGCTACTGTGCACCATCTGTCTGGCAGGTAATGCGGTTGCCGCGGTACTGCCGTTTACTTTTCCGGGTAGCATCTGTGCGCTGCTTATCTTACTGGCGCTATTTTACACAAAGTTGCTCACGGTAGAGCAGTTTGCGCCGACGGGAAACTGGCTGTTGCACAATATGGCGTTTTTTTTCCTGCCAGCGAATATCCGCATCATGGAAGAGTTCGAGCTCATTTCACAGGTGTGGCTGCCAGTTGTGTGTATCAGTGTAGTATCTGTCGTTGTTGCGTTTGCCGCGGCGGCTGGTGCAGCAACGCTTTCGCTCGCGGTGCAGAAAAAAATTATCGGAAGTGCACGCCGATCGTCAGAGGAGGAATCCCATGGCTAGTTTTGTTCGTCAAGCGATTGCGGCCAGTATTGACACGCCGCTGTTTGGAATTGCGGTATGCATCCTCTTTTATCAGCTCGGTATGTACATTCGTAAAAAAACCGGGCTGGTGTTGCTCAATCCGCTCTTGACGGCGACGATAGGTATCGTGGTGTTTATACGGTTGACGCATATTTCATACGAACGCTTCAATACGGGTGCCGCTGTGTTGCAGCTGTTTCTCGGGCCGATTACGGCATCGCTCGCTATTGCGGTATACAATCAGCGGGCTATCTTGCGCGCGCATCTGCTTCCGGTGGTAGCAGGAACCATCGCCGGATCGCTTGCCTCGATGGGAACGGTGTACGCGCTGTGTAAACTGCTGCACGTGGAGGAACGTATCATGAACTCGATGTTGGCCAAATCCGTCACGACGCCGATTGCGCTTGCCTTAAGTGAAAGCAGAGGCGGCATTGTGCCGGTTACCGTACTGTCGGTCATCATTACAGGAATAACCGGCGCTATCTTCGCACCGTATCTCGTGAAGCTGTTCCGCGTTAAAGATGAGGCGGCAGCGGGAATCGCGATTGGAACGGCGAGCCATGCGCTCGGTACAGCGACCGCGCTCGAAATGGGCGAGGTGTACGGCGCTATGAGTTCTGTCGCTATCGGTTGTGCGGGGCTTGCCACGACGATTGCGTTTGTCTTTGTGTGATGCGCCTCGCGCTGTTGATCTTTTTCCGGTACTTTATTTTTCTGTCATGCATCCGCGGTCAACAACGGCGATTCTGTCTGCAATCCGTTCTGCTTCTGCGATGTCG
>JAFUFE010000095.1 GCA_017470085.1 Treponema sp. | reverse complement strand
TATGATGAACGACAATTACCGATCGTCGCCCCAGATTGTCGGTGCAGCCAATTCGCTTATCAGTAAAAATACTGTGCGCATGAAAAAAGAACTGCGGTCATTGCTGCCGGACGGACAGTCGGTGCGGTATCATCATGCGAAAACTGCGCGAGAAGAAGCGCAGTGGATAGCGGACTATATCCGTACGCTTGTGCAAAATGAAAATGCACAGCTAAAGGATATCAGCATTTTGTATCGAGCACATTATATTTCACGGATAGTGGAGGAAACGCTCACCGCGGAAAAATTGCCGTTTGTGCTTTACAGCGGCGTTCAGTTTTTTGAACGCGAGGAAATTAAAGACGCGCTCTCCTACTTGCGTATGATTGCTTACAGAGATGACCTGTCATTCCGTCGCATTGTCAATAAACCGCGCCGCAACATCGGTAAAAGTCGTATGGAAACATTAGAGCGCTTTGCGACGGAGCAGAATACAACGCTGTATGCCGCGCTCGTGCACGCTGTTGATGCTGCTGATTTTTCTCCAACGGGCGCACAAAACTTTATTGCACTTATTGAACGCTTTGCGGAACAGGCACAAGGGATGCAGGTATCGGAGTTGCTCGGAACAATTTTGGATGCGTCAGGATACGAGAGCATGCTGCGTACTGAAGGAAACCAAACGCGCCTTGACAACCTTGCAGAATTAAAACAGTCGATATATGCGTTTGAAAATTCATGTGGTGAAGAATGTACGCTTGAATACTATCTAGCACACGCATCACAGATGACCAGTCTTGATGTTGGCACCAAACAGAATGTAGTTAAATTGATGACGGTACATGCTGCAAAAGGGTTGGAGTTTCCCCATCTTATTGTTGCGGGGCTCAATGAAGGAATGTTTCCCGGAAAAAAAGTGCGCGACCGTGCGGCGATGGAAGAAGAGCGTCGGCTCGCATTCGTCGCAGTAACGCGCGCGCAAAAAACGCTCGCTCTTACTGAAGCAGCCGGGAGCGCTCTTGACGGCTCGGTGCGCTATCCGTCACGGTTTATTTTTGATATTGGGCACGAGTGGCTTACGTGTACAACGGAACTTGATGAGACATTCATGCACCATGCGCGCGCGTACATTGCCCGTGATGAGCGTATTCTGGACGCTGAAGACCGAGCGCATTTGTTTGCAGATGGCGCGCGTGTTCGCCACGCGATATTGGGCGTCGGTACTATTGTGCGGATGGACTATAATAAACACGCGTATGTCATACAGTTTGACCGTTTGCCGACGGAGCGGCTCATCAGTTTTCACGTGCGGTTGGAACCGGAGCGGTAACTGATTGCCGGTTGTGCGGTTCGGTAGGCACTTGATATACTGTACGGCGTGTTATAGGCTCCGGGGGTGTGCAGTGGAATGTATTCATGTTGTTGCAGCATTGATCCGCGAGGGAGATAAAATCTTTGCTGCTCAGCGCGGTTCCGGCGAATTCAAAGGGCTGTGGGAATTTCCCGGCGGCAAAATTGAAGACGGAGAGACGGCACAACAGGCATTGGCACGTGAAATACGAGAAGAGCTTGCGATAGATATTTCCGTTGGTGAAAAATACAGCACGGTGCGCTACGACTATTCAGCTGTCCGGGTGGTTATGGACTGCTTTTGGTGTACTGCACCGTCAACGGCTATTACACTCTGCGAACATAGCGATATGCGATGGTTCACAAAAGAGACGCTCGCTACTGTGGAATGGCTCCCTGCGGATAAGGTACTTGTTAAAAAAATCGCACTGGAACTATAATAAGAACACTCATTTGTCCGGCGCGTCTGGCTGTTGTGTTTTTTATGTATCGATGTCCTGTACGTGCTGTATTTTTTTATCAGAGACGGTGCTCTGTGGCGTTAGACGATGTGGCGTTTTTTGTACGGACAGGGCACTACAGAACTGTGGAAAAAAATATGCCTGCGAACTGTGCAGGTGCCAGGAGAATGGTATGCTTTCTGATATTGAAATCGCACAGAAAAATATTCCGTTACCGATACATGAGGTAGCAGCGTCGATTGGGCTCGCGGCTAATGCACTCGAACCGTATGGATTGTATAAAGCGAAAATTTCTTTTGATGCACTGCATGCGTTACAAGAAAAAGGCGCAGACATTTCCCAGCGCGGAAAATTAATTTTAGTAACGGCGATGACGCCGACTGCGGCAGGCGAAGGAAAATCAACCGTAACGATTGCACTTGGCGACGGCTTAAGAAAGATTGGAAAGAATGCGGTGATTGCTTTGCGTGAGCCATCGCTTGGGCCGTGCTTCGGTGTCAAAGGCGGCGCGTGTGGTGGTGGTTATGCGCAGATTGTTCCGATGGAAGACATCAATCTGCATTTTACCGGAGATATCCATGCGATAACGGCAGCGCATAATTTGATGGCTGCTTTGATAGATAATCATCTGCAACAGGGAAATGAACTCGGTCTTGATCCGCGGACGATCACCTGGAAACGATGCGTGGATTTGAATGACCGCGCGCTACGAAATGTTGTTGTAGGACTGGGCACTCGTACTGACGGTGTGCCGCGTGAATCGCATTTTCAGATTTCTGTAGCAAGCGAAATTATGGCGATTGTCTGTCTTTCAAAGACAATTTCTGAACTAAAAAAACGGATTGCGCGTATTACCATCGGCCAAACATATACAGGGCAGCCGATACTGTTCGGCCAGTTGCATTGTACCGGTGCGATTGCCGCGTTGTTGAAAGATGCGCTTAAACCAAATCTTGTACAGACACTGGAACATACGCCCGCATTTGTTCACGGCGGACCGTTTGCGAATATCGCACACGGATGCAACTCAATCAACGCTACGCTCTGTGCGCTCGGTTCGGGAGCGTATGTTGTAACCGAGGCGGGGTTTGCTGCTGATTTAGGAGCGGAAAAATTTTGCGACATCAAGTGCCGTCTGAATGATATTGCGCCATCTGCAATAGTTATTGTGGCGACTATCCGCGCGCTCAAAATGCACGGCGGTGTCCCCAAAAATATGCTTAACAGTGAAAATTGCGCTGCTCTTGAAAAAGGATTTGAAAATTTACGGATTCATATTGAGAATACAAAACGTTTCGGTGTGCCGGTTGTTGTTGCGGTGAATACATTTGCTGCTGACACTGAACAGGAACAGGGACTAGTGCAGCGGCTTGTTGTGGCATCCGGTAGCGAAGCGATTCTTTGTACTGGGTGGGAAAACGGTGGAGAAGGGGCACGTGAACTTGCCGAACGGGTGGCGGCGCTGTGTGAAAAGCAGTCATCATTTGCACCGCTCTATGACGTGACGCTACCGTTTGAAAAAAAAATTGAAATACTTGCGAAAAAAATATATCGTGCCGGAAGCGTGCAATTTGAAGAACGCGCATTAAAAAAGCTGTCAGCATATGCCGCCGCTGGGTATGGTTCGTTGCCGGTGTGTATAGCAAAAACGCAAAATTCAATCAGTCACGACAAGACGCTGCGCGGGGCACCGAGCGGATACGTTTTTCCCGTCCGCGATGTACAGCTGTATAGCGGAGCGGGATTTGTCGTTGTGTTTGCAGGTGACATTATCGATATGCCCGGATTACCAAAACAGCCGGCGGCACTGAACATCGATGTAGACGATGATGGCGTTATCAGCGGGCTATTCTAGCGGTGATTAAAATAAAAGACAACTTTTTGCCGATGGTCATTCATTGCCACATGGGTGCTTTGCTTTTCCGGCCCAAACAGAAGCATTGAATGTGTTTTGTTCGATTCTTTTGTAAAGAGCGTGCAAACAGGCAATCAAAAACATGTCTGCTTTACCTCATTACAAAGGCTATCTCTTTAACGCACAACATACCTCGGTGTTTGTGGCGCGATTGTTGATCGCTACCGATGTTGCCAAATGAACGAACGATGCATGCGGTCATTTCATAATAGGGCGAACCTACACTGCCAGCACAGTTCAGTTTGAAGCTGCCGCTTGCGCACGCTGGGCAAAACGCCTAGCCCAGCTGCGCAGGGCGTAGTTGCCGCGTGCTGCGCAGCACGCGGCAATGAGGGTTACCGAACCCGAAGCAGCTGGCTCTTCCCACAGTGTGCTTCAGTTAAAAATTTCTGTGAGCGTGTTTGTGCAGAAGTCGTACTGCTGCTTGATGAGCGCGCCGGTAGCATCAGGATTTTGGTATTCGGTCGTCATGTGCGCGCGCTCGCTTGCCGCAACATATTCTGCGTCTTCCATTGTGGCTTTGAACGCCTGTGCGTAAAAATTGATGATTGCTTTGGGCGTGCCTTGTGGCGCAACGATGCAGCGCGCGGAGCCGTACCATTCAGGATAAAAGCCCAGCTCGCCGAGCGTTGGCGCGTCGGGGTACTCTGCGATACGCTTTGTGTCGAACGTGCCGAGCACTTTGAGTTCCGATGCAAATCCAGTGAAGTCCGCGACTTTCGCAACTGAGAAATCGACTTCGCCTTGACGCAGCGAAAGCAGCTGGTCTGCCGTGCCGCCATAGGGAATTGCCGTGTATTCAAAACCTGCCGAGTGGGCAAGCAGCTGCGCGCCGATGTGGTTCGACGCTTTACTGCCGTTTGTCGATGCTTTGAGTTTGCCGGGATTCGCGCGTGCGTAATCGACAAGTTCTTGCAGCGTGTTGAACGGGCTTTTTGCAGAGACGAGCACGACAGATGTTTCTACAACGTGATTTGCAATCGGCTCAATCGATTCAATCGTATACGAGCCAAGTCCGTCGATGATGTTCGACGCAAACGTCGGCAGGTTGATGAAGCCGAGCGTCAATCCGTCTGGCTTTGCTTTTGCGAGCGCTGTCCAGCCGATTGAGCCAGAGCCGCCTTCTTTGTTGTCGATGACGATTGTCTGCCCGACATATTTTTCTGCATACGATGTCAGGACGCGCGCCGTGTTGTCTGTGCCGCTTCCCGCTTTGTACGCCACAATCATCGTCACTGTTCCGTTCGGCTTCCAGTCATCGGAAACGGCGGCGGCAGTTTTTTTCGAGCAACCGGCGACGAGCACTGCCACCATGAGCGCAGCAGCTTGAAACCACAAAAATTTTTTCATACAAAATCCTCCTGTAAAAGTAGAGAATAGATACTGTTGTTTCCACCCGATACTGCGCGAACTACTCCATGAGCGTACGGATCCATCGGGAGGAACATAATTTCATGTATCAGTATATACGATTTTTTTAAAAATGTATATTTTCAAATTGTTTTTACGATTGTTGTCGATGGTTACAAAGCGAAAAACACTGTCTGTGTGGAATGGTTATTTATAAGATACACGAGCTCATCTATAGTTCAAAACGCAATTTTCAAAAAGACGTTCTGTGCACGTGCACGCTGCCAGCTGCTGCGGCACATCGTTATGAGCCTATTTTCCGGCTAATGCACGGTACTGGGTGTTTTTTACCTTAAGGGATGCATCGACTGTTTCTCGGCCGTACCGTTCAAGCACGGTCGCTGTGTTGCTGAACAGATTTGTACCAAAGCCAAGACGGTCGTCCTGTATGGTACACCCCATGGCGGCAAGCGTCGTTGGAAACATGTCGAACGAAGAAAATGCTCGATTGCGGTATCTCTGTGGGGCGGGAGCAATCGCTGGCTGCGCGTTGATGAAGATGTCGAGCCACCGGCGTTTATATGCAGCGCTGCCGGGATTTTCTGCTGCAAGAAAATCGGTGGAGTCTCCGGTCATAAAACAGTGGTCACCCATGATGACGATAGCCGTGTCGGTATACCAGTCTTGAGTTTGTGCCCAGCGGACAAACGCTGCCAGCTGTCTGTCCGCACATCTGATGACGTTTTTCATCTGCCAGGGCTCATCGGTAGGACAGCGTTCACACAGATAGCCTTCCGGCATGTGCGTGTCCACCGTCAGCAGGCCGAGCATAAACGGCTTTCCGGTTGCGGCAAGGTCAGCTGCTTCATGCTGTGCAAACTCGTAGAGTTTGCTGTCTTCAAATCCCCAGAAAACATGGTAGCTGTTATCGAGCATATTGTGTGCTTTGTACCAATTTATATCGTGAACGGTAACCGCGCCATGTGTTTCCAATAACAGATGTCGCCGACCAAATGTTTTGTCGGAGCCGAACAGAAAACGTTGCTCGTAGCCAGCGTGATTAAGAATGTCGGTCAGCGTCACTGCGTTAGGTAGAAAATAGTCGTCGTGCACGGATGACGGCGGTAGGTGGTATGGCAGACCGGAAAATTTTGCGGTCAACGCACCGACTGTCCAGCTCGTACCTGATACATCTTCTCCGCCGCCCAATCGTTCGGTATGCGAAAAATTGACGTGTTCCCGTGCAAGCTCGGTCAGTTCCGGGATGAGATTCGTATTGAACATTCCGCCTGCATCGATCGATGCGTATGAACTTTCTAGCGATTCAGCGATGATCATAATTAAGTTACGTTTTTTTTCTGGAAAACTGACGCACTCAAAACGGGGGGTGCTGTATTCCTGCTCGTAAAAGTCGGATGCGACCGGTTGTATGCAGTCGTTGTATATGAGCCTGACATACGCGTTCCCATGCAACAGCAGAAATACAGATATCAGCACGTACAACAGAAACAAAAGTGATGCGGTCAGGTGCACGTATGCAATCGGCAGAAATAGTGTTCTCTGCCCGAAAAACACGGTCATGCTTTTTGCGTTCAGTTTTCTGGCAACCAGCGCCGGGATGACAATTGCCAGAATCGCAATGACTATTCCCCACAGACACACTATGGTGGCTTCACGGAAAATAGACGGATCGCTGTGTGCCGTTGCATTTCCCATGGTGTAATAGACGCACTCCGGGTCTTCCATAGGGAATCTGCCTTTCGCCCAAAATGTCGCAAAAAGTAGACTGAATGCGAACGCCAACACGATGCCTGCGGCAACAGAGAACGGCCACAGGCCATTTTGGGGATAGCAGGGGGCATCGCTCAATCTAACACGGAACAGGTAAAACAAAAAAGCTATCGTCATCGTGACGAGCGTCACGGCACCGCAGTACTTTCCGACGAACGATGGCCATGCCGTCGGTCGGGAAAGTTTTTGATAGATGAGCAACGGCGTACGGCCTTTCCGGAGACACAGCGCGACTGTCACTGCGATGTTTCCGAAAAAAAACGCCGTGAGCGCAGCGAGTACGAGTTCCGCAGGTACTGGTTGTCGGATAGTGCTGCGGCAGACTGACGGCAAGACAAACCATACGGTACAAAAACAAAAAAGGATACTTTCAATCACATAAAACATACGGTCATTCCGAGTATAGCATTAACCGGTAATAAGGTCACGCAATACGGCCTGCATTTTTCCCTCTCCGCCTGAAACGAGCGCCGCAATCAACGGACGCGCCAACCCAACGCGGTCTGCACCGTAGTAGAGCGCGGTCTGCACATCGCGGTGCGTCCGGATGCCGCCGTCAACCCAAATTTCACGACAATATTTTTTCAATTCGTTTCCGTGAGCAAAAAGAAACGCCGCCGTGCTGCCTTCCCGCGTGTCTACTCGCCCGCCGTGATTAGAGATATAGACGATATCAGGACGAACAGCTTTTACGAGCGCTACGGATGCTGCTGTAAAGACACCTTTTATTGCAAATGGAACAGAACACGAATCTCGAAACAGTTGTAGCGTGTGTGCTGTCGGCATCGCTAGATGCACTAGATCGCGCATGGTGCGAATTGCATAGGCATCAATATCCGTACCGATACAATCAGCAGTCGTATGCGTCCAGCGTGCGCGTTCAATCATCTGGTGCACTGGATATGGTTTGATAAAGAATGTCGTGTGTATCGCTGTACCTTTCAACCGGAGCGCCTGTACCGCCGCTATGCCGAGCTGCAGTTTTTCATCTGGATAACCATCGCCCGCACAGAGTGCCACGCCAGCGCCGACCGCAGCGGAAAAATACGGCATATAGAAATCAGATTCTGCTGCATAACCGATATTCTGTACCGCTCCGGTTACCGGTGCAATGCACAGGTGTTGTGGGGCTACGGGCACGTCGTTTATTGCAGCTTGGGTATATGCATCAGCGCCGGTATACAGTTCGTGCCAGCCGGTGCAGTTCAAGCGGAAGTTACGGTTGTCGTTTACTCCGCCCATGCCGGGAAGTTCATTCATACAGGCGATGCCATTGCACCGCACACAGCTTTTGCATCGGAGTGCTCCTTTAGTCACCGATGACGCTCCTCGTAATCTGCATCATACAGTACGGTGCTGCATACATCATTGTATTCAGACGGGCGATAGCCGCCTGTCTCCGGCACGACGGATGCGCAACAAGGGATAGGTGTCTTTTTTTGCAAAAAGGTACCAGCATCATTCATACGATAAAAGATATCCTCCTGTTCGCGCTGTTTTCTATCCACGCGATTGTTTGTATATCATTTTTTTGCACACGACAGATGCAAACACGATGTGCTGGCACCGCTATTCGTGACGGACAGGGGCATTATTTTTGCCTTTGTCATAGGGCTTCAGCACGAAGCGACGAATCATTCTGATAGACCGCATCTGCCCGTGCAGGTAAAATCATTATAGAAAAAAGTAGTCCTACTGACAACGCTCCGTGTCAGAATTGTTCCTAACACCACATTTGTTTTTCGCCGATACTTATAGAGAGTATTCTTGAGAGAGGATGTAATGACAAAGCTGTCTTTATTTTCCCAGATGGACCGCGCAAAAAGAACCGCATGGCTGTCTGGCAGCATACTGCTTATCTTTGCGGCGCTTGCCACTGTATCGCTCATTATGCAGCTGTTCGACTTTGGGCGGATTACTTATGGAAGAACGTTCTGGCTTTACACGTTTGGAAAAACAATTGGAAAAACCTATGGCCTTTCAAGTATCCTTGTGCCCATTTTTTTAATCTGCGCGGCGACGTGTTGTTTTTTTCGGCGGACAGATTTACGTACGCTCTTTTTGCTCGGTGGGGCGACAGTTCCATTTTTTACACTTGCGCTCACGGAGCATCTGTGCCGTATGCTTTTTACTGCGCAAGATGATTCTTTTTTAGTGCCAAAGCTGACTGCTGTTGTTGTTATCGGCATGTTGTGTGTTGCTATGGAAGTGGTGGGGCTGTTTATAGTTGCGGACGGAGTCGCCCGCACAAAAAAGACCGACGGCGCGGCGACGCTTGAACATCGGAAATCGATGCGGCGGCTGTCTGCTGTTCCTCAGGCAGCACGTACCGCGGCAAAAAAAAATTTCTTTACACACTTACGCCAAAAAGCGGCTGTTCCGCGGTTTAAAATAATCGCAACAGCAACGGATGCTTCACCGGCGGCCGCACCTGCACCGCAGAGTTCATCTAACGATTCTGCTGGAGCCTTTGCTCAACCGCGTGTCCCGGAAGCAATAGCCGTTCCGGAGGACAGCCGTATACAGACTGATAAAACGGCATCTATCACATCGTCTGCCGCTGCTGCTGTGTATGCTGCAGACCGTGATGTAAAAAGCGACGTACCGCCGTATGACGAGAATATGACAATCGGAGACGCGGTAAAAGCGTGCGACCTGAATCAGACGGCCGCTGATGTCGCTGAACTATGTGCGGAATGTGCAGACACCGCGGTCTGGCCGTTAGACGAGGCTTCAGATGACGCCGTCGTGTCGGCATCATCCTCGCCATCCGTATGTTCTGCGGTTTTCTCCGGGGCGCACCACGTATTCACACAAATGGATGAAGATGCGCGGCACGAGGCCTATACGTTGACACATCCTCACGATGATGAGGTGGAGGAGCTGATGTCTGATGTGGCGGAAGAGACGGCAGCTGAATCCGTCGACGAGACAGTAGATGACGGAACCACGGAAATGACAGCAGTATTTGAGCACATCGCTGATATGGCGGATGACGTTCCGCTTGAAGACGAGGGCGCCGCACCGACGCAATCGGTAGTAATAGATGCTCCCCCGCGGCAGAAACCGAAGTACAAAGGCAAGTACAAAATCTCCACAGATCTGCTTACCGAATATGAGGACGACAAATATTGGATTATCGATAAAGAGACAGAAAGTGCGTCGCTGCAATTAAAAGAGACGCTCAATGAATTTCATATTGAAGCGGATGTTGTCGGCATAAAAAAGGGGCCGGTCGTTACGATGTTTGAAATTCTTCCCGCACCGGGCGTAAAGTTGAGCAAAGTTGTTGCACTACAGGATAACATCGCGCTCCGGCTTGCCGCAAGCAGCGTACGAATTGTTGCGCCGATTCCCGGAAAACGTGCCGTTGGTATCGAAATCCCGAATAAGCATCGGTCAGTTGTCAGCTTTCGAGAAATAGTAGAAATGAATCTACCGGAGTACAAAAAATACGCTGTGCCCGTCATACTCGGCAAGGATATTCTCGGTAAGCCACAGCTTATCGATTTAGTAAAGATGCCGCACATGCTTATTGCCGGTGCAACTGGTTCTGGAAAATCGGTATGCGTAAACAGCATGGTGCTTTCAATTTTGTACAAACGTTCTCCACAGGATGTTAAGCTCATCATGATTGATCCGAAAATTGTTGAGCTGAAACTGTACAACGACATTCCACACCTGTTGACGCCGGTCATCACCGAACCGAAACGTGCGTTCCAGTCGTTGCAATACTGCCTGTGCGAGATGGAGCGGCGCTATGCATTGCTCGATAGTCTGGGCGTGCGCGACGTAGCAAACTACAACAAACGTATTGAAGAACGACACATCGCAACGGAAAAGCTGCCGTATATCGTGGTGATTATCGATGAGTTTGCTGATTTAATGGCAACAACCGGCAAAGAACTTGAATCTACATTAGCACGTCTTGCGGCGATGAGCCGCGCGGTTGGTATTCATCTGGTGCTCGCCACGCAGCGTCCGTCAATCGATGTGATCACCGGTTTGATAAAAGCGAATATTCCGAGTCGCATCGCATTTATGGTTGTGTCAAAGATGGACAGCCGCATCATAATCGATCAAGTTGGTGCAGAAAAGCTGCTCGGTCGCGGCGATATGCTCTATTCAAGTACCGTCGATCCGTTCCCGGTGCGTATTCAAGGGACACTTGTGACAGATGCTGAAGTTGAGGCAGTCGTTGAATCGGTAAAACAATACGGCGAACCAGAATATATCGACGATGAAATATTTATCGACGACGATGAAGGACAGGGCGAACTGTCGCTTTTTGACAACGGTGAAGATCCACTGTACGCAGATGCGCTCGACATCGTGATGCAGGCAGGTAAAGCATCGGCTTCGTACATACAGCGACGACTGAAAATCGGCTACAACCGTGCAGCGCGGCTGGTAGAAGAGATGGAAGCGCGCGGTATCGTCGGTCCTGCGAACGGCAGTAAACCGCGGGAAGTCATTCATGTGCCTTCATAACAGGTTACGATTGTTCGCTCTCTTTCGTCTTTCGCAGTGATTATCATGTGCGCAACATGATGCGCCGTTTTTCTTGCTGTCAGATACACAATCGTTCACCGTTCGCTCAAGCGTTGTGGCGGCTATCGCGTCTGTATTCCGTGCGCACCGGGATGCTGTTTTTCACAGCCGCCCACCACCTCGGTGATTTGCTTACGCGGAAGATGCATTTCAGCCGTACCGATTCTAGTTGACCGGGTGAGCTATTCGCTCTACACTAACCACGATGAAATGTGCGTCTAGCATAGGGATCGCTGTCATAGTCGTGGTGCTCGCCGGTTGTGTCAGCGCTCCATCAGTGCCGCCTGTCGCTCCGCCACCGACGGAACATCCTCCTGTTCCTGCATATGACATCCGGTTTCCTCCGTACGAACAGGCGTTCTCCGACCAGTGGCAGCGTGGCGAAACGTACGCCCGCGAGATTCTTGCGCTGCTGCAAAAACGCGGCATTACCCAAACCCACGCTCGCTTTGTAACAGCGATTGTATTCCCCGAACTGACCCGCTATAACCGTACGCAAGATTTTTTTGAGGCAGCAGCGAATAGCTTGAGCGTACGCTCGTCACATCCTAAAAACTATTCGATTGGAGTAATGCAGATGACGCCGCAGTTTGCCGTCGACGTAGAACGGGAGCTCGCGCGACATACAGATTTACAGGAACTATACCGCGACATCAACTATTACGGCGACACAGCAACGACGCACTGCCGTCGTGAACGCATCAAACGCATCCGCGACAAAGATTGTCAGATAAGCTATCTATTGTGCTTTCTTGATGTATTCTTGCGGTTATACGAAACGGACATCGCCACCTGGCAGAGCGACGCGGACAACATCTATACCGATTCAATCTGTCTTGCATACGCCGCAACTGCATACAACGCCGGCATGTACCGCGGGATTGAGCGCTACGAATGGTTCATGACGCAGTTCGGGTTTCCGTATGGCGGCGGAGACAGCCGGTCGCATTGGAACTATCGCACGATTGCTGAATCGTGGTGGCGGATGGACGGCCGCTGACGCATACGGGGCACGCATGTTTCGTTCGCATGGCACAGCGTCCACGCGGCACCAGCGCAAGAACAGTTTCACTGTTCACCAGTATTCAATCGCGCGTCTGCCAGTACGCCATACGTGCACTCTGGCTCTTGCCGCGAATAGACAAACTCTGCTATTATAGCATATACGATATGGCACACCGTATTGAAACCGACGCTGGCAAAAACACTTACTACGTCACTAACACCGATGGCGACGTCATGTGGAGCAATCTAACTCGCCGAGAAGCAGAACACCTGTGCAGCGTAATGACAGAAGAAGCCCCCGAAGAGTGGTGGGATATATTTGATGCGGAGGTAACACCGTATGAGTAGCATCGGCATTTCACGGGATGCGATTGTTCATCCGGGGAAACACATTAAGTTATTGCTTGAGGCGCAGAAACTTTCCCCGGAATCGTTTGCCCGTCGTATCGATGTACCGGAACAATACATCGCAGCGGTGTTGAACGGCACCGCAGATATCACCGAATCGTGTGCACAAAAAATCGAAGCCACATTCGGTGTAAGCGCCGACTTCTGGATGCGTCTCCAACGAAAATACAACACGGAAGTTCTCGCGTTTGAAGAGCTGTCCGCATTTGGTGGGAACCTGTAGCTGTACTAAAATCAGGCAGCGCCAGAGGCGATATACCAGGCGCGCACACCGAACAACCGCCACGTTTCCACCGTTTACCGTGCTGCGATTTTTTTTCGTGTTGGAGCATGTCGCCACTGAAAACCGTGCCTCCGCCGCTCCGCTGTTCGCTCCGGTCGTGCTGCGCACGACTGCCGCAGGCGGCACGGCTCCGGCGCGGGCTATGCGGTTCTGCAGTAAAACAGCTGAACGCCGATTATTTCCGAAACAGGGAGTATTCGGGCGTTATGAAGCCGCACATACGCGCACTGTGCGGCATGAACGTGTCGCATCATCCCAATTCTGAAACAAACTGCAACAGCGCATTCCCAAACCGGGATGCATTCGGCATAAAAAAATTCCCGTGATGAAAAAACGGATCGAGCGCCGTCAACACTAGCCGGCCACCTTCGTATTCGTCGACAGTTTGGAAGATATGCGCATTCCGAATCGTTTTGTGTTCCACTGCGCTGTGTCCGTTGGGCAATAGCCGGTATCCGTCATGATAGTGCCATATCATATGTTCAAACGTAATGTACTGAAACAATGGATGCGCACTGTCTGACACTTGCACGTCAATGCTGTTGTGCACCTTGTCAAGCCACCACCAAAAATTAAACGGCAAATCAACGCGTTCTACGCCGGGCAACCACAACTCCGCTCCGTTCCGCCCGGTGACAACCAGCGTCTTATGCTGTGCCAGAAAATCGAGTAAAATACCGCTGTGAGCAAGAATCTGCCCGACTGGACTTGCGCACGTAACAAGCACCGTGTCTACATCGTTCAAGTCATCTGGCTGTAACTCTGGCAGATAAATAATTTTGTGAAAATATTTTTTAAATGGCGCACGGTGCAATGAAATCAAATGATACTGCGTACCGCTATCGAGAGCTGCAATTCTATTCATATAATCTCCTCATGCAAAATTAAAAGTACCATATCGAGTATGACAGTGTTTGTCTCACTCTCTTAAAAAAGTAACAGCTGCGTCCATACAGAACTAGCATACTAAAACGGTTTGCACATTTGGTGCGGTATATTTATAATACACGCCTCACATAACAGAAGCGTACCGATGCTCCTTTGTCGTTTTTGCCATAGTAAAAGACGCATCTAATATGGCGGTAAAAACTGATTGCCGCTATTCTGGCAGCACCTTGAAACTCTGTGCTTTATTCAGCACCCAAATATCGAACCGTATTGCGAAACAAATGGAGAACAGTTTTCGAATCATGGCTGCAATGATACAAATCATTTCCCGCATGTACATACAACATGCCATCTCCAACATCGAATTCCCAATCAACGGGCACCGTGCCATTTCTAATCGCCGTAATGACGCGCGCTCCCACCGGCGGCGGATTACTGCCGCGTGAATAGAATCCGGCAACTCCTCTATTCATACTTAACTCAGATGCATTATAACCTTCATATACAGGATGTGGCATCAGCTGCGTCACCATAAAGTCGCGCCATTTCGGCGGGACCAGCTGTTTATACTCAGACAGACACGCAAGATAGGGCAGAATGATATGGCCGCTGTGAAATACTCTTCCGCCAGCTTCCAGGAATTGTTGTATACGCTTCCCATTACGCTGTAAAATATATTGGTCAATCGACATCGGTATCAGAAGGCCGCCGTATCGGTTGAGATCAGTGTTATCGAAATCATATTGATTGATGCATCGAATAAAATCAAACTCCTCCCGATTCACCATGTCGGCCGTTCCCATGTCAACTCCATCGAATTGTAAAAACAATACCGGTCTCATTATTGCTCCCCATAAAAACTAGTATGTACAAAAGATATATCTCCGTGCACCATAGAGCGCAGTGTATCTAGGTATTATACTCATGCGCGTCAGACAGTTAGACACCGTTTTTAACGATTTGTTCGTTTTGCGTGCAAGAAGTTAGCTTTGGCTATATAAAAATTAACTTATACTAATTTTTATAGGCCGCTTTGTCAATACGTTATTTTATGTATTGTTTTTCTTGTTTGTATAGTTGGATAACCGGTTACCATAATCCTCAATATTTTATGTATAGTTTTCATATTACTGTGTGATAGAAATAGAACGGCGCTACACTTACGATTTTACCTGCGTCAGTTTGTCTTTTACTGCTTGCTCCCATGCGGCAGCTTTAAATCCCGGAATAACCGCGCTGTCTGTTACCAACAGCGGCCTCTTTACCAACATACCGTCGCTCGCAAGCAGCGTGAACATTTCGTCTTGACTCATGGTGGGCACCTTTTTTGCAAGCGATTTTTCCCGGTAGAGCATGCCGCTTGTGTTGAAAAATTTGCGCAGTTCAAGTCCAGATTTTTTGTGCAGTGCACGCAATGTTTTTTCATTCGGGTGTTTGCTTTTTATGTCGATAGATTCATATTCAATACCGTGCGCATCAAGCCATGCAAGCGCTTTTTTACAGGTACTGCATCGGTCGTAACAGTATACTTTTGTCATAGTGCCTCCATATGGTATGGTGTTGTTTTCCAATATGATAGCATGCTTTCACAGAAAAGTGTATAGAGACTATGCACATTTAAATTGTATGGCGCACTGGGGCGTGCAGTTTTATTTTGATTTTTATGTGCGATAGGAATCGGAGCAGCGAGCGGAGCGAGAACGGCGGAGCCGGTCGGAGGCGAAATCCGGAGCTGCGGAGAGTCCGACGGTGCTGCCGCTGGTACGGCAGCACCGGATCGCCTTAAAAAAAATGATGCACGTTTGCTGTACGGTGTGGTGCCAAAATGCAGTTAAGGTACAATGACCGTTCCCGCATTGCAAAAAAATGCTCTGCCAGGTACAGAGCATTTTCAGTTCACTACAAAGCGCTGCTACTCAAGCACATACCCTTTTCGTGCTTCATTTGGAATGAACGAATACTTGTGGATGATGTCGCCTTCTCCCATGATGACTGAATAGTTATCATACTTGGTGTTGTTGTATGCAAAAAATCCGTCGGGGTACCACAGCATGACGCGCTTCGGCGTTTTGTTAATAATTTCCTGCAATTCGTATGTTGCCTGTAGACGAGACTGCGGTGTGTTTGCAGCGCGCCACGCACGTAATGCAGCATCGCGTTCTGGATTCGGTACTAGGTCTGTGCGCTGTTCGCCGTACTGCAGGACAATCATCATGTCGTCGTCGCACAATCCGTGTGGCACGAATTCGCTGACAGTCATGTTATAGTTACCGGTAATATTGACAATTTCGTTGTATGCAGCAGATTCAAGTGCTTCTACGTGCGATTTGAATCCGATTGCCGCAAGGTGTTCGGTGATAATTTCTGCGGCGCGAACATACAGTGGTCCGGAGGCATCAACGATGAGCCGCCAATCAATCGGTGTGCCGTCGGGCATTTCTCTTAAGCCGTCGCCGTTTTGGTCGATATATCCCATGCTAGTGAACAGCTCCATTGCCCGCGCCGGATCATAGGGTTGACTGTTGTTCGGATTGGCATGAAATGCCGAAGGATGCGGATACCCTTTTGTGCCCGACAGCCCGTGTCCGAGCCCGACAATCTGCAACAGTTCGTCGCGATTAATCGCATAGGTAAACGCTTCGCGAAAGCCAAGGTCGGCAAACGGCTGTTTGGTGGTGTCGAGTGTAATGCATGCGCCCCACAGATACGGCGTCTTAACCACTGTAATGTGATCAAGGCGCGACCATTCTTCAATCATTTCAGGGGGGAGATTTCGCGCCGATGCATCGATTTCGCCGCTCCGTAATGCGGTAAACATCGTTGAAAAATCGCGGATAACAACGAGATTCAATTTTTTGACGAGTGGCTTTCCTAAATGGTAATCGTCGTTTGCTTCAAGTGTATAGTATTCGCCAACTCGATAATCGACAAGTTTGTACGGACCAGTGCCGATTGATTTTCCGGTAAACTGGCGTGGGTCTTTAATGTGTTCCCACTGCGCTTTCTGCACAATCGGCAACTCCGCGCATGGTTCGCGCACAAAGTACGGCATCGGAAAGGCGCCAGTCACTTGCAACGTCAGTTCATCGATAATTTTAATGCCTTCTCCCGGAAGGCGAGGCACGGAACTGGTGTGATGCGAGTAGCGGTTATTCGATGGTCCTTCACGGTTGTAGTCGATCGTAAATTTGATGTCTTCCGAAGTGAGCGGCGTACCATCGTGCCAGCGAATGCCCGGTTTCAGTTTTATTTCCCACGTCGTATAGTCATCGCTTATCGGTTTGATGTACTCTGCGAGAATCAGTTTTGGCTCTTGCCCGTACGGATTGGGGCCAGCGAGTTTTTCACAGACCGCATCAAGCACCCAGGGGCTGTATGCACCGCCGCCCCACGTCGTAACGCTCCCTGCATCGTTGTAGATGCCAATAGTCAATTCTTCCGCCGTTTGCGGGCCTTTGCCATTTGCAGAACGAGCTTGTTCATTGCGGCAGCTTGCTGCAAGAAGCACGGCAGCCGCTCCTAAAAACATGTGTTTCAATTTCATATAAAACTCCTTCCGATGATATTCTCTCATCGATTATTATTTCCGTTATAATGCTAATGCACTGACGATACTCTGTATCGCCGCCCGCATTTCGGGAGCTGTGTTATACAATGCTTTTCCCTGTTGTTCTGCGGCAATCACTTCATCCCCCAGCGGGAAAAATCCGGCAAAGTGAAAATCGTTCATCAGATTTTTGATGTACGCTTCATCTTCTGGTGAACGAATTTTGTTTCCAATGACAAAGCAATTTTTGATGCCCAAGTCACGAGACATCGCGGCAATATCTTTTGCCGCTTTTATGCTGCGTATGCCCGGCTCAACCACCAAAAAAATTATGTCGACGCCTTTTGCTGTGCCGCGTCCCATGTGCTCTGTTCCCGCTACCATGTCCATAATAACTGTTTCTTTTTCTTTTAAGATGAGGTGCGTTACGAGCGCACGGAGCATGGCATTCTGTGCGCATGCGCAGCCTTGATCAGCGCCCTTCATTGCGCCCATGAGCAAAAAATTGATGTTGCCTTGTTTCCGTGAAAATTTTTCCGGAATGTCTTTTACATAGGGATTGGTCTTAAAATATGAACCGTATTCATCGGTTTTGGCACCGGTGCGTTCTGCAATCAAATCTTCCATGTCGACAATCGGCGTAATGCCCAAAACAACATCCGCACTAAATCCGAGCGCCTCTGCGAGCGTCGGATTTACATCTGCATCAATCGCATACACTTCCTCTCCGTTGTCAGCAAGACAGCAGGCAAGCAACGCGGCAAAAGTTGTTTTTCCAACGCCTCCTTTACCGCACACTGCAATTTTTTTCATAAAATGACTCCTTATACTTTGGCGATTACCGCCGAGTATGCGCTCGCTGAACTGTTACCAGCGTGCGCAAAATCACAGTTTGTAAATGCACCGCATGAACAAACCGCGATGATAAAAAGTACGGACGTACTTTTTATATGCTTTCTACAACAGTCGCACACCAGCAGTTGTGCACTGGTTTTTCTGCATCGCTAAACGGCACTGCGAATCATCAGGAGCCCTAAAAAACTGACGAACAGCGAGCTGACGTACGGCACGACATTCATGATAGCTGCAAGTTTTTTTTGCCGTGCCATAACTCGTTTGGTGAGCACGATGATTGTACCGATTGCAATCAATGCGAATGCAAGTCCCATACTGAACAGCACGATGATTCCCATCCCTAGATAAATTTTTCCAGCAGCAACTGCTACCAGCAACACCGCGAGCGCGTCAGGACAGGGAACGATGCCTCCCGCAATGCCCAATGAAATGACGCGTCGCCAGGAAAGCGTACTTTCAGGCATGACGATGTCTCCCCGATGGGAAAACGTATCAAGCGTACGGAATAAAAAATCCAGTGGTTTTTCAGTAACTGCATTACAGTGTGCGACATGCGTCTTGTCTGCAAGTTTTCCAAGATGGCGGCGCGTCTTTTCCGATGCCGTTACAACGCCATCTATCGCGCCAGTCTTTACCGCGTATTTGAAAAATTCTGAGTTCTGCCGCTGACGGATACGTGCAGGCATCATCCTGTGCGCGCTGCATCCCGGCGAACACAAGTTAAAATCTGCTGCACCCGCAGCGTGCAGCACGTTTTGTATGTATGCATCTTCTGATGCAATGAGCAGCGCTTCATTGGCGGCTGCGGCGCTGCCGTCAATCAAAATGTTGACCATATTTTTTTTGAGTACCTGCAAATTCGGAATCAAGTGCGCGTGATCAATTTCTTTTCCTAAAAGCCGACGGATAAATCCGTATAATCCCAGTATGACGATACACACTCCGCAGCCAACAGATAAAAGCGGAATGAATTCGCCGGGCAGAAAAAACACCGCTGCTGTCGACGTTAGCAGGCCAAAAATATAAATACTCGCTGTATGTGAAAGCGTAATGACCAATCCAAGAAAAAATGCGTGAACGAGCGTTCCCTGATTGGCAATCAAAAATGCGCCGACGAGCGCCTTGCCGTGCCCCGGTGTGAACGCATGAAAAAATCCTACGATGACTGCAAGCGCCAGCATGAGATACAGCGCAGATCGGTCTAACGCCGTATTTTGCACAGATGCCAAAATACCGGTTATTTCAAATCCGCTGCGTACGAAATCGGTTACATGACGCACCAACGTTTTTTTTTCTTTTGGCAGCGGCGCTGTTGGCATATCAACTGTTTGCGCGCACGTTTGATCAGCAGCAGCTGCAATCAGCACCGGATCGCCGGTTATGCGGAGCGTTACTTCATCTTGCAAAAACTCATTGCGCGTTTCATCAGTAATCAGCACTGTTTCAGAAGCATCGTTTTTAATGAACAGCGTATAAATGGCAACTTCGGGATACAGGCTGATAAGGTAGTTCACCGATGTTTCTCCTGTTTCCGGTACAGCGAGCGGCACTTCATAGTCGAGGATGATTGTCGAAATGCCTGCTGCAAAAAAATCCCATGCTGAAGCGGAAAAACCTATCGGTGTTGCAGCAACAGCGTCTCCGTTGACTAAAATACAGAACGTATTCTGCACAAAGTCAGAAAACGCTCGCTGGTCGTTGGGCGCAAAAATTTTGTCGTGATCGGGGTCGAGCATTTTCAAAAACGCCGTACTAAACAGAATGCCTGAAGATATGTCGAGCGAAAACACAACTGTGTCTTGGTTGACAGTAATCGTTGTCTTTACTGCAATCTCATCTGCAATGTGCGCAAAAAGTGGCGCCGCACCGCTTATCAGCAGAGAAAGAAAAACTGCTTGCCGCATGCACACCGCTTTTTGCACTTACAAACTCGCCGCTATTGGGCAGGATGCATCGACTGCTGCAATCAGTTCTTTTGTATATTCATGGCGCGGCGAATGAATGAGCGCATCTGCCTCCGCTTGCTCCACGACTACGCCGTTTTTCATAACGAGAATGCGGTCGCAAAAATGATATGCGAGTGACAAATCATGCGTAATGAAGATAAACCCGATGCCGTATTCGCTGCGCAGACTTTCCATAAGCCGGAGGATTTCCTGACGAAGCGATACATCGAGCATCGACGTCGGTTCATCTGCAATGATGTACTGTGGTCGCGACACGACAGCGCGCGCAAATGAAAGCCGCTGCCGCTGTCCGCCAGAAAGTTGGGCTGGTGTGCGATGCAAAAACTCTGATGTGTCCGGCAAATACACGTCACGGAGTGCTGCGCACACTTTTTCTGCAATGACGGACTGGGAGCGCTCTCCCACGATGTAAAGCGGCTCGGCAACGACGTCGAACACGCGCATAGAATTGCGCATAGACTGATACGGATCTTGGAACACCAGGTGGATTGCACGCAACGCCTTGCGGTGCGCCTGTCCTTTTAATGTGTGCAGTGCGGTAGCGTTCACTGTTATCGTGCCAGTATCCTGTTTTTCAAGTCCCATAATGATTCGGCTTACCGTCGTCTTGCCCGAACCTGAACTGCCGATGATTCCGAGCACTTCACCCGGATGCACCGTAAATGACACGTCGTCAACCGCACGGACAATCGCTTGTGATTTTTTTAATAGACACTGTCGCGAATGAAACGTTTTTGAAAGCCCTTGCACTACCAGCGCCGATTCAGTAGCGGGTGCTTGTGGGCGGCTCCACATCTTTTTCTGATTAAGGCGCGGAAAATTGTTGAACAACTGAACGGTGTATTCGTGCTTCGGATGTTCTGCCACTGTTTGCACTGTTCCTTCATCAACAATCTTTCCTTCGTAAATGACTGCAAGCCTATCACTGTACTGTGTGGCGAGTGGCAAATCATGCGTGATGAGCACTAGCGAAAGACTAAGTTTGTCTTTGAGCTGCATGAGCACATCGAGAATATTTTTTTGCACGAGTACGTCAAGTCCTGTCGTCGGCTCATCAGCAATCAATATGTCGGGATTGTTTGCCAGCGCCATTGCAATGACTACCCGCTGTTTCATGCCACCGGAAAGTTCATGGTTGTAGGCACGCGCCCGATCACGAGGGATATGCACCCAATCCAAAAGCTGCGCCACTTTTTGTGCTTCTGCTTTTCGGGAGAGCTTTTGATGCACGCGGATTGCTTCTGTTAGCTGGCGCCGCACTGTCATAACGGGATTGAGTGTATTCATTGCATTTTGTGGTACATAGGCAATCGTTTTGCCGCGCAACTGCAGCATTTTTACACTTGTCCAACCGAGCACATCCGTGCCGTTTATGAATACGCTCCCTGTGTGGACTGCTGCAGGATATTTCAGCAGCCCTAAAATGGTCATGGCGAGCGTCGTTTTCCCTGAACCAGATTCACCGACAATGCCCACAACTTCGCCGCGCGCAAGTTTCAAAGAGACGTCAAACAGCGCGTGCATGTTTTCTGCGTTGCTTTGATATGTTACATCAAGATGCGCTGTAGCAAGTGGTATGTCTTTGGGCCCCGTGCTCGTTGTTTTTTCTACCGGGCGGGTGAACGAACCGTATGGAAAATATTCCAGGCCGCGTCTTCCGCCGAATGAAAATCCTAGTAATGAAAACGACAGACACGTCAACGCAATGCACAAGCCAGGTGGCAGCACCCAGTACACCCACGCGCCAGTCAAAAACGCCGCGCGCGTATTTGCAAAGTACAGCATGCTGCCCCAGCTTTTCGACACTGGGTCGCCCAGTCCCAAAAAACTTAAAGACGACTCGATTAAAATTGCACTTTGCGCTACCGATACAAATTGTGGCACGATGAGCGGTATGATGTCGTGGAGCGTGTGCCGCACAATGATGCGGTACGGTTTTTCACCCATGGCGCGCGCAGCGTCGATGTAACCGTTGCTCCGCGTCTTTAGAACGTGTGAACGCAGTTCACGGCACGGATGAGCCCACATCACCACGGTAATCACGAGAATCTGCGTGCCTATGCCCGGGCCTAAAAATACACCGAGCACAATCACAAGTGGCATGAAGGGCAGCGCCATAATCACATCGACGATACGCATAAGGACGCGGTCAAGAGCGCCACCGAAATAGCCCGCAATCAGCGCGAGCAGTGTTGCTACGAGCGTCGCATAAAAAGCGGCAAATACACCGACCGTCAAAGAAATGCGCCCGCCGTACATCAGCTCGGAGAGTAAATCGTTTCCGACATCGTTGCAGCCAAGCGGATGCGCCGCATTCGGTTTTTCAAATGGCAATCCGCTGCGTGCATACGGACTATGCGGCGCAATGAGCGGCGCAAGTACACTGACAGTGACTATGGCAAATAGCAACAGAGAGCCGATGAGCATAAACCGGTTTTCTGGACGAAAAAATTTTTTTAATGCCGTCATGCCGATATTCCCTGTCGGCGAACGCGCGGATCAAGCAGTGGATAGGTGAGGTCGGCAATCAAGTTGCACAGTAGAATGCTGATTGAAATAATCAAAAAACTTCCCTGTAACAAACTGTAGTCGCGCGCACTGACGCTTTCATAAATCGTGTTGCCAATGCCAGGATATGAAAACACCGTTTCAACAACAGCCGCACCGCCAACCAGTGCGCCGAGTCCCATCATAAGATTGGTGTAAATCGGCAGGATGGCATTTCGCAACGCGTGACGAAAGATGATTGTCTTTTCTGTAAGGCCTTTTGCATGCGCCAGCAGAATATAGTCTTCTTCCAGAGCGATGACCATTGAAGCGCGCGTCGTTAAGTACATGCTTCCGGTCTTTGCAATCGTGAGCGTGAGCACCGGCATCACAAGCCGCTTGAGCACGCCTGCAATATAAGCGCCCGAAGTCGTCGCCGCAATCGGATATGCACCATAAGAAGGAAGCCAACCCAGCGTTGCGGAAAACAGCGTGATAAGCAGCATCGCAATCCAAAACGGCGGTACCGAGCCAAAAAACATGACGGCGAACAGCGCGCCGATATCTCGCGTTCCGCCGCGTTTCCATGCGCCAATAACGCCAATCAAAATGCCGAGCGATGCACTCAAAGCGAGCGAAACGCCCATAACGAGCAGTGTCCACGGTAGACGCGACAGCACAATTTCAAACACTGGACGCCCATAGATAATCGATACGCCCAAATCTTTGTGGAAAATGCCTGTCAGATAGTTTTTAAATTGATCTACAATCGGCAGATCAAGCTTGAACTCGTGGAGCACTTCTGCAATCTGCTCCTCATTCATAATCTGCACATCGATGCCGGTAATCAGATACGTTGCCGGCGTTCCTGGCGCAATGCGCGGTAACGCGAAGTTTAACGTCAAAACACAGAACAACACAAGCACATACTGCAAAACTATTTTTACGTATATCACGGCACTGGTTCCTTTTGTGTGGAATAAGACATTTGCCTGCTCGTTAGCAAGTGCTAACTTGGTATACTATAGTTATATGCTAGGTTTTTGTCAATAAATTTACGCTAGAAGTACGAATAGAAAATTGCTGCCATCGTTGTAACACGATTGTTGTATTGTCTGTACTTGGCGGGAACTTGCGCCATGGTAAAGTCAGGCAGCGCCAGAGGCGATATATCAAGCGCGCACACCGAACAACCGCCACGTTCCCGCCGTTTACCGTGCTGCGATTTTTTTTTCGTGTTGGAGCATGTCGCTACTGAAAACCGTGCCTCCGCCGCTCCGCTGTTCGCTCCGGTCGTGCTGCGCACGACTGCCGCAGGCGGCACGGCTCCGGCGCGGGCTATGCGGTTCCACTGCAAAAACTATTTTTCGCCAGTTGTCTGTAAAGCGCCCTGGCTGCCATAAAAAAAGACCGGGGGTCCCCGGTCTTTTTCAGTTAACCGCACGTACGTGCGGTACGGCAAACATCCGCCGCGCTTAATACATACCGCCCATGTCGGGAGCAGGCGCTGCCGGAGCCGGCTTCGGTTCAGGAATATCCGTAATTGCACATTCCGTCGTGATCACCGTTCCTGCAATAGACGCAGCGTTCCGCAATGCAGAGCACGTCACCTTTGCCGGGTCGATAATGCCTGCATCAAGCAGATTTTTCCATTCCTGCTTTGCCGCATCAAAGCCCACGCCCTTTTTCTCCGTCTTTGCGCGTTCGGCAATCACCGCGCCGTCAAGTCCAGCGTTATCCGCAATCTGGCGGATCGGCTCTTCAAGCGCGCGCCGTACGATTTTGTAGCCGACTTTTTCATCCTCGCTGATATCAGCCGGCAGATTTTCAAGCACTTTGGCAGCTTCAATGAGCGCAAGCCCACCGCCGGCCACAACGCCTTCTTCAATGGCGGCGCGCGTCGCAGCAATCGTGTCTTCTACACGGAATTTTTTCTCTTTCATTTCCGTTTCTGTGTTTGCGCCCACGTTGATAACGGCTACGCCGCCAGCAAGTTTGGCAAGCCGTTTTTCCAGCTGCTCCTTGTCATAGCTTGACGTGGTTTTTTCAATCTGATTTTTGATCTCTGCCACGCGTTCGCTAATCGCTTTTTTGGCACCGCCACCGCCGACGATAGTCGTATTGTCTTTGTCTATTTTGACGGTCTTCGCTTTGCCGAGCATGTTGAGTTCCGCGCTTTCAAGCTTCAAGCCAACTTCCTCAGAAATCACCTGCCCGCCCGTCAAAATCGCGATATCCTGCAGCATGTCCTTACGGCGGTCGCCAAATCCCGGCGCCTTGACGGCACAGCATTTAATCGTACCGCGGATTGTGTTCAAGACGAGTGTCGTCAAGGCCTCACCATCCACATCTTCCGCGATGATGATGAGCGAGCGCCCCGCATTTACCACCTTTTCAAGAATCGGCATCAAATCCTTCATCGTGGAAATCTTTTTATCGTAAATCAGGATGAGTGCGTCATCGTACGCCGCTTCCATGCGCTCGCGGTCAGTCACAAAATACGACGAAATGTAGCCGCGGTCGAACTGCATGCCTTCCACCGTATCAACCGTGGTGTCCATGTTCTTCGATTCTTCTACCGTAATAACGCCGTCTTTCCCCACCTTTTCGATCGCTTCGGCAAGCATGTGGCCAATCTCCACGTCGTTGTTTGCGGAAATAGTCGCAATGTTCGTGATGTCGGCAGAATCTTTGACCGGTTTGGCGTTCTTCTTGATTTCCGCCACCACCGCGTTTACGGCTTTATCCATGCCGCGCTTCAATTCGATCGGCGTCATGCCAGCCGCCACCGACTTCACCCCTTCGCGCACCATCGCATATGCAAGCACGGTCGCTGTGGTTGTACCGTCGCCCGCGTCGTCATTCGTTTTTGACGCGACTTCGCGCACAAACTGCGCACCCATGTTTTCATACGGATCTTGCAGCTCAACTTCTTTTGCCACCGAGACGCCGTCTTTTGTAATCGTTGGTGAACCGTATTTTTTGTCGAGCATCACCATACGACCGCACGGACCCAAGGTTACTTTGACCGCCTTGGAAATCTGTTCCACACCGGAAAGCAGCTTTTTTCGCGCATCTTCATTAAACAACAACTGTTTTGCCATTTTATCAGAACTCCTTACACAAGGTTAAAAAAGATAAATGATATCTATAAGATAGTGAAAATTACACAAAATGGCAAGATTTTTCGATTTTTTTTATACAGTTTTCACGCGCTTTGCTGCACGGAGCACCGAAAATGGCGGAGCGCAGACGTAATGCCGCGCCCCGCTTTGAAATTACACGAACAGCGGCGCAAGGACGAGCGCTACAACCGTCATCAACTTTATCAAAATGTTCAGCGATGGCCCCGCCGTATCCTTGAACGGATCTCCAACGGTGTCTCCGTTGACCGCTGCTGCATGCGCTGGGGAACCTTTGCCGCCGAAGTTGCCTTCTTCGATGTATTTTTTGGCGTTATCCCATGCGCCGCCTGCGTTCGACATAAAGATTGCCATCATGACGCCTGTTACGATTGCGCCGCCGAGTAAGCCGCCGAGTGCCGCAGCACCGAGGAATTTTCCTACCAGAATCGGCACAATAACCGCCATCAAACCGGGAATAATCATCTCTTTGAGCGCCGCCGCGGTGGAGATATCCACACATTTTTCGTATTCAGGCCGCGCCGTTCCTTCCATGATGCCTGCAATTTCGCGGAATTGGCGGCGTACTTCGTTTATCATGCTCTCTGCCGCGCGGCTGACCGCTTGAATCGACAGTGCGCTGAAGATGAATGGCAGCATACCGCCGATAAATAATCCCACCATGACATACGGATCGTTTAAGTCGATTTTGGTGAGCTGTGTTGCTGTAGCGTATGACACAAAGAGTGCGAGCGCCGTCAACGCGGCCGAGCCGATTGCGAGCCCTTTACCGATTGCAGCCGTCGTATTGCCAACGGCGTCGAGCGAGTCGGTAATCTTGCGTGCTTCAGGCGGCAGCCCGGACATCTCTGCAATGCCGCCCGCGTTGTCGCTGATGGGGCCGTACGCATCGACGGAGAGCACCATGCCGGTCATGGCGAGCATACCGACCGCCGCGCACGCCACGCCGAACATGCCTGCTGCAACGTATCCGACAATCGTCGCCACGCAGATGAGAATCACCGGAATGACCGTGCTCTTCATGCCGACTGCCATACCCGTCAAAATGTTTGTGGCGGTTCCCATGTTCGACGCCTCTGAAATCGATTTGACCGATTTGAAATCTGCCGACGTGTAATATTCGGTGATTTGCCCGATTAAGACGCCGCACACTACGCCGCCGACAACTGACCAGAATAGTCCGAGTGAACCATTGAACAGCCAGTATGTCAGAAAAAACGTTCCTATAATCATAAATGCGCCCGTAGACATAAGCCCCAGATTGAGCGCCTTGCCGGGATTGCCGCCTTCTTTGACACGCACAAACAGCGTGCCGAGCAGCGCCGAAAGAATACCGACTGCACAGAGCGCCAGCGGATAGACAATGCCTGTCATACCGCTTGCCGCAAAACCGATCGCCATGGCGGCGAGTACTGAATTGACATAGCTTTCAAATAGATCCGCCCCCATGCCAGCGATGTCGCCGACGTTGTCGCCGACGTTGTCAGCGATGACTGCAGGATTGCGCGGGTCGTCTTCAGGGATGCCTGCCTCAACTTTGCCGACCAAATCGGCACCGACGTCGGCCGCCTTTGTGTAGATACCGCCGCCCACACGTGCAAAGAGCGCGATTGAACTTGCCCCGAACCCAAATGCAGTGATGGCGGAAATGGTCTCTGCCTGATTTCCTGTGATGCGTGAGACAATGACGTATGCCGCAAGCACGCCGAGCAATCCAACGCCGACTACCGTCATGCCCATGACGCTGCCGCCGCGAAATGCGATGCGGAGCGCTGCGTTCATGCCGCTGTGCGTGGCGAACGCCGTTTTACCGTTGGCGCTCGTCGCTACGCGCATGCCGACAAATCCGGTTAACGCGCTACACACGGCGCCTGCCACAAAACAGATGGCCGTAGCCCAACCGAGGTAGAAACCGAGCGCCACTGCAACGACTGCAACAAAAAGTGCAAGCGTGCGGTATTCCCGGTATAGGAACGCCATCGCACCGCTCTGAATAATGCCCGAAAGCTCATTGATTTTTTCGTTCTCAACTTTGTACGCCCTGATTTTTGCCGATGCAATAATCGCGTACACAAGTGCAACCGCTGAAAGCGCTGCGACTGCTGTCTGCATAATCTGTGTTTGATCCATATTTTATGTATCTCCCGTAAAAGATATTATGGTGAAGATAAAAACTAACAGTGTTTTGGTAGTTTTTATCTTGCCGCCATTTCGATTCGCGCGGAAGGGATGCTCTCCCGTTGTTGCAGCAACCATCCTTACATGCAAAATCGTACGACTATAATTTAAATAGTATATAGTACTATCTCGTTTTTGTAAATATATATAGAAAGCAATAACGCATAGGTTGTCCCGGCTACGCAACGTCAAGTGCCGGCAGCGGCACAACGATACGCTTCATATTCGCGCGAGAGCTGTTTGCGCAGAAAGGCTACAGCTCGTGGTACAAGGCATCGCAGATAACAAACGGACTGCCGCTTTTGTGCCGTGGGCTGGGGCGTTGCGGGGCACGTCGCGGAATGGACTGCCCCGCAGGGTGGGGTGTCCGCGCAACAAGCAGTTTACTGCGTCGTGCGCGGCAGGGGCGGGGCTCCGCCCCTGTAGAAACACCGTGAACGCAAAAATACATGTGGCACGACTACTTTGAGAACGTATTTCTGACGCGTTCAAAAGACGTGCGGACGGAAATGTACAGCGCAATTCAGCTTACCAATTGATGGGCGGCACGCAATTACGATATGCTGTACGGGCGGAAAGGGAGGAAAAATGTTTTTTGAAGATTGGCAAAGCCACCGGCGCGAGGCAATCTTCCCCACAATATTTTGAGGAAAGAATGCTTGGGCTTTTGAAAAGTCTCATGGTGGAGCCGTTCCTTGCGCCATTTTTTTCTTGTCGGGGGAACTGCCGCCGCGCTCTACGGAGAAGGAGTAAGAGATGAAAACAAAAAAAATCGATATAAACATCGATGAGAATGAAAATATAAAAACGGGACTTTTCTTCAAAGAATGCACCATCACGAAGGTGGAAAAACTACAGGAATTTAAATCAAGAACTTCGGTCATAGATGCAACACAAGCCTATATGGAACATTCTACTACAACAAAAACAACAGTCTATCTTGATACAAATGAATATTTTACCTTAAGAGAAGATGCAAATATATTAGAAGGTTGGCATATACGGGAGACATATGTAATTTTTAATGGGAAAACATTTTATCATAATTCCTTTTGCCCGGAGACACATACAATAGTGCTGGGGTCGAAAGAACCTGTATTTAATCGTCTGCGTTTTCTACGATGGCACTTTTTAAATGCAGATACCATTCAAAAACTATGTAAACAAAATGAAAAGCGGGAAAATAGTTTACAGCTTCCCTCTATCGAGCCGAAATTATTGTTTAAGATACGTGCTTCCATGGTGTTTTTAATCAGTATAATTATTTTTGTTGTAGGATATAAATTGTTATGGAGAGGTATTGTCGATTACAACGCAAATGGATTTATATCATTCCTATTTTTAAATATCGCCTTCTTTTTTGGAGCACTTTTTGCTGCATCAGCACTTTCTATGCTGATAAATTGGGGCTTGGCAACTGCACTTAATGTGCCGCGGCAAAAAGCATATAACAGGCTCATTGCAAAGGAATTTGAACTTCCTGAAAGTTATAATGAGGTAAAAGAAATAATGAACAGTAATTATGACACTTTCACAAAGAACGGTATCGATGGTATTGAACAATAAACAGCAATTAACGATTATGAATCAGCAATACCACAAAAACCTTTTATAAGATTATTAATTTTTAACCATGCTGCATTGCCAACAGGTAGAATGCAGTCATGGAAAACAAACGGACTGCCGCTTTTGTGCTGTGGTCTGGGGCGTTGCGGGGCACGTAGCGGAATGGATTGCCCCGCAGGGTGGGGTGTCCGCGCAACAAGCAGTTTACTGCGTCGTGCGCGGCAGGGGCGGGGCTCCGCCCCTGTAGAAACACCGTGAGCAGAAAGGGCATATGCTGTGAGTCCGGAAGCAGCCGGAGAAATATACGATTAAAACGTCACTTCGCGTGGCAGAAAACTTGACGGTGCTGCATAAAAAAATTACCGCATTGTTTGTACTTCCCACAAAATGAGCGCTTTGACCGTATGCGTAGCGGCGGTAATGGTACCATTTTTTGTGATGCTGTGTAAAAAGTGTAGTATCGTATTTTTTTCTGTTTCCGTCCCTTGGAAATATTCCATATATTCGTCTATTTCATTTTCTATTGGTTGTACCGTCGTATCGAACAATACATCAGGGTAATATCCCAGTTGCCATAAAATGTTCCACACGCCGTATACATATTCTTTCCGATTATGCGGAGCGTGTACGTATGGCCGTCCGAGCAGTTTTTCAATTTCTTCCTGCACGTCGTCTTTTTGGTATACGAACCGATCAAGCATACAGTATTTTTTGGAAATAAAACACATCCGTTTCAAGTGTTCAATAGAAGCAATCGCGGGTGTCATGCAGGCAAAGACAAAATCATATTCACCCGATTTCGTAAATAGTTCCATCCAATTTCCGTGCAAGAGCCGTGCGTGTGGGATATGTTTCAATTTTTCCTGCGCATACAGGAGCATCCCGGAGGAAATATCGGTACCTGTCAGATATGGCGTGTAGCGGGAAAACTCAAACAAGTGGCGGCCGGTACCACAGCCGATGTCCAATACTTTTGAGTGTGCATTTAAAAGCTGTCGGTCGCGAATCACCTGAAAAACAAATCCCTGTGAAAACTCTTCGTGTATTTTTTCGGTACGTTCAAAAAAAGTTGTGCTACGGCGGTCCCACGCCTGTTCTGCATTTTCTGCCGCTTTTTCCATAAGACAGCGTTCAAAATCATCTATAGTCATCATAGTCTCCTTGTATTAAAACTTAACAATGGACAACACTCCAGTTTCATAAACTGTTGAATCGACGTAGCTGCATTCATAATAGAATGAGCATATACCGTCTCTGCACGATTTTGCTCGAAGCTCCGCTGCAATTCGCTCGAAGCTCCGCTGCAGTTTGATTATCGTATGCGCCGGTGATAATCAGCTTTTTGTTCTATACGATATTCTCTCCATCCCCATGCTTCATGTATCAAGGGCAGTAGCCCCAAATATTTTTCTGACGCTTCCTTCTCGTATTATTTTTCCTGCATCGATGCAGTATACATAATCGGCAGTTTTCTTTACTAAATCACTGTTGTGCGTAACAAGCAACAAAGAAAAACCGAATTCATATTGCAGTTGTTTTAAAAGCCGCATAATATTTACCTGAGCGGAATCATCCAACATGGCAGTTATTTCATCTGCTAACAACAATTTCGGTTGTACGATCAATGCCCGCGCAATGGCTGTTTTTTGTCTTTGCCCTCCCGATAGAAAAATAGTTTTCTTTTTTAATGTTGCTTCATCGGGTGGTAATCCCGTTTTTTTTAAATAGGTAGCAACAATTTCTCTGCAGGCCGCATATTTGTTTCCATGTATAATCATATACGGCTCTGCGACGGTTTGCTCCACTGAAAGTGCCGGATTCATGGCAGAAAAAGAATCCTGTTCTACGATCTGCAGTGCATGCGGCAAAGATAGCAAATTATTTTTTTCTATTTTCTTTTGTAAGAAAAATATATCGCCTGCATCTTTTTTCAGAAGGCCGGCAATAATTCGCAGCAACGTTGTTTTCCCTGAACCTGATTTGCCGAACAGCGCGACGGTTTCGCCGTGGCGTACGCGCAAAGAACAGTTGTCCACTGCTTTTACCGGAGCAGCGGAACCGTGGAATAGTTTCGTTATATTTTTGACGGAGAGGATTTCGCATATACCACCTTTTACGCACGCTGCTCCCTCGGTACAGGTGGCGGGAATATGCGGTGTATAGTGCACGCATTCAACCGACCGCTGTGTACAGCGAGTGTAAAACGGACAGGAATAAGTGCCACTCTCTCCTTCGCGTATGCCCCACAGATCTTTCCAAGGATTTAAATATGTGCTCGACTGCAATAAGCCGAACGTATACGGATGTTTCGGTTCATCCAGAATGCTGTCTGTTTTGCCTTTTTCAATGAGGTGACCGTCAAGCAGTACCATCATCGTATCCGAAAGCGCTTCAATCACCGCTACATCGTGGGATACGAGCAGCATCGCTGTGTGATATGTGCGCTGTATTGTTTTTAAAAGCATGAGTATATGTTTTTTTGATTCGGGATCCAGTGCTGTGGTGGGCTCGTCTATTAAAAGGAGTGGCGGCTGTAAACACAGCGCCATGTCAATAAAAACGCGCTGCCGCATGCCGCCCGAAAGTTCTGTCGGATACTTTTTTTTCACGGCAGGATGCAGCCCGACAGCGGTAAGGAGTTCGTCTAGTCTTTTTGCACGGTGTACCGTATCGAAAATTTCTTTTTTGAGTATTTCCGACAGTTGCACCTCTATAGATAACGTAGGATTAAGATATTCTGCATGATTTTGGAATACGAGTCCGATTTCTTTAAAACGAATTGTCCGCAATACTTTTTCGGGAGCGTTTGCTATTTCCCGCTGTTTGTACAGAATTTTTCCGCGTACCACTGCTCGTTCACGGAGCAACCCCATAATTGCTGACAAAAGCGTGGTCTTACCGCTGCCCGACTCGCCGATAATACCACACACCTCACCTGCGTGTAGCGAAAAACAAATATTTTTTATGCCGGCAGTATGCTCTTTTCTGCCGCCTGATTCAGTACGGTACGCTACCGATAGATTTTCTATACGTAAGAGCGCATCTGTTGATTTCACTTTTGCATTCCTACCGCTTTTTCTACGGCCTGTCCTATGACAGCAACGGATAACACGGTCCCCGACAATAACGCGACAGGAATGACAAGCCACCACTTCCAAAATTCGGTCAGATAAATATTCGGGAAATCCAGTGCCCGTGTAATAATCATACCCCAACTCTTTGACAGCGGGTCACCTAAACCAAGATAGGCCAAAGAAGCTTCAGAGAGAATCGCTTTATTCATAACCCGTACAGCGCCTGCGGCAGTAATGGAAAACAGCGGTTTCCAAAAATGCCACACAAATATATGAATAAATCCTGCCCCGTATGCTTGTGACAGCTGCACATACGTTTCGGTTTTTATTTTTGTTATTTCGCTGCGCGCTATTTTTGCCGGCGCAACCCAAGAGACAAGTGAAATGGCAAGAATACAGTTTTTTAAACTCGGACCGGCAAAAGCACTGAGCACTACCATCAACAGCAGGTCTGGTACACTGACAAACAAATCAGCAAGGCCTAAAAAAAATCTATCGATTGTTCCGCCTGAATACCCTGCAAACATGCCGACAATACTACCGCCGACAGCAGCGATGAACGCGCTTGCACTTGCTAACAGCAGTGTGCTCCGCGCTCCGTGACACAGTGCTGCAAAGAGATCAATGCCAAGGTCGTCCGTACCAAACCAGTGTTCTTTTGATGGAGGCAACAGTGCCCCGCCGCTCGGAATATGTGCCGGCTTTAAAAAAGAAAAATACGACAGAAAAGCAAGGGCGAAAATCCCGCATAGAAAAGATACGGAGATTATTCCAGCGATAGATTTTAAATGCACACTGTTGCCTCTTGTGCTGTTTTTTTATACAGCAGATCGCCGAAAATGTCGGTCAGTAAAATGAAAACTGTAATAACAAAAAAAATACCTTGCAGCAATATATAGTCCCGGTTAAAAACTGCATCACGGATCAGATTGCCTATACCGGGATATTTAAAAACGGTTTCAACAATCAGCGCACCATTAAACAGTGTCTGTATGCTGAGTAGAATTTGCGTGATGATAGGATTGGCAGCATTTGGGAGGCAGTGTTTTTGCACAATGTAAAACGGCCGTAATGATTTTGCCCGTGCCGTTTCCGTATATTTTTTGGCAAGTTGTCGTATCAGTGCGCTCCTTACCGTGAAGTAAAAAACCGGCGTCTTTAACAGAGAGAGCGTCAAAGATGGCAGCACCGCATGGGCTGCAATATCACCGACAACCGCTGCAGAAAAGCGTATACGGATAAACGGAGTAATGCCGCCTGCTGTCGGTAAAACCCGCCACCGCAAGATGAACAGCATAAGAATGGCCGTCGCCGTTAAAAATCCGGGGATTTCAGATACAACAACCATCAACCGGTACAAGATGCAGTCGGCTAATTTTCCGAAATACCAAGCGCTTATGCTGCCAAACACCAGCCCCGCACAAACGCTGAACAGCAGGGATACGCTGACAATGCCCGCTGTCCATACCAAACGGCGGAGAATGAGCGTTATCACTTTTTCTTTAAAATAAATGCTATACCCTAAATTGCCTCGAAAAAGACCGGCAATGAATTGCGTATACTGCTGCCATAACGGCTTGTCTAATCCGTAATAGGCTTTATACCGTGCAATCTCTTCTTCGCTGTAGCTTGTTATTTCTGTTCCATCCGATGACACAAAAAGAAACGGGTCGGAACGCATGAGACGGGGGAGAAAAAAATGAGCGGTTATCAAAAATAGAAATAAAACAAATTTTTCTTTCATCGCTTTATATATGACAGTTTCGGGTGTTCCATTTTTGTGTGGTCGTAGCGGACAGTCCACCCATCATACTGTGCCGGACGAAAAACCGTATTGTCTATTTCTCCGTATAACAGCAGCAGTGGCACTTCTTCTGCCAGCAGTTCCTGAACAGCATAAATCAGCTGTTTGCGCTTTTCGGTATCAGGTTCAATGGACTGACGGTATAACAGGTCATTCACCGCCTCGTTTTTATATCCGGCCAGGTGCGGTGCTTTTGTATTTGAAGCATAAATTTCGCGTAGCATATCGGCATCCCCTCCCATGCCACCTGATTTTAAAATCGCAAGTTCATACTCTTTATCATTCACCCTTTTATCACGTGTCTTTGAATCACTGCTGATGACGTGGAGCGTGATACCTATTTCCTGTAGACGGATTTTAATCAATTCTGCCATTTTTATTTCTTTTGAAGAATTGCTGACGAGTATGCTTGCTTCTATCGTTCTGCCGTTCATTAACTGTCGTGCTTTTTCAATATTGAATGAATAATCGGTAATATTTTTGTTATACCAAGGGTGAACTGGTGGCAAGTAGCCCTGAGAACCTTCCAAACCAGAACCGCGCTCTAACTTTTCTATCAGTTCGTTTCTATCGATTGCATAAGCAATCGCCTGCCGTACAGATATATCGCGGAATGCGGGCACGGCGGTAAGATTAAAATAGAGCCGGTAATTATGCAATCCAAAATTTTTTACTATTTTGAATTCATCATTTTTTTCATACCTGTGCAATAAGTCCACTGGTACATTGACAATGTCTATCTCTTTATTTTGAAATGCTAGTATTCGGTCCGCTACCGGTATCCATTCTATCGACTCCACGGCAGGCGGTATGCCCCAAAAATCTTTGAACGCAGTGAATTTGTATGACCCCTGCTCGCTGTTGTATGCTGTTAACACGTACGGACCAGAACCAACCGCTGCTCCGTCTCCAGAAAATTTTTCAGGATCAGCGACCGTTCCCCAGATATGCTGCGGGATAATTCGCATACTGCCGATTTTTTCCAATGCCGTGGGACTATACTCTGCAAGGTGCACGGTGATGCGATTTTCGTCTACAGAGACGGCGTCTATCAGATAGGTGCCATTAAGCGTCAACCCGCCGCGCACCGGAGGATGGTCTTTAAAATAGCGGATGGAAAAGGCAACGTCTTCAGCCGTCAGCGGTTTTCCGTCATGCCAGTGCGCGCCCTCTATCAACGTAAAGACAAACGTTTTGCCGTCTTGACTTATCGTCCATTCTTTTGCGAGCCACGGAATGAGCCCGATTTCATCTTTTTCCAGAAGCGAATCATAGATTAATTCCATTTTAAAAAAACCGGGTCCTCTGTTTTGATGTCGGAACGGGTTCGGAAAACCGAAGTCGCCACCCTCCTGCCGTAAGACTATTCCCGATGCGGCAGTGTTCATTTTTGGGGGCTGCTGTAGTTTTCCGCATGAACACAAAAACAGCACACCCGTTATAAAAACAGCCGTCATACATATATGATTTTTATTCACAGTACATACTCCTTATTGAGTTAGCTATAGCTAATAATAGGGCACAGTCTACTGTAAACTATAGGTGAAAATCAAGAGTGCTCCATAACATATGGTACGCTATCGATATTTTTAAACAGAATGCACATAAAAAACTGACGCTTGGAAACGGTTGCATGATTGCGGTACACTGTGGATATGACAGATGCTCCGTTATTTGAAACAATGTCTTCCGTACTCCGTGAGCCACTTGCTGCTCGCATGAGGCCGCGCACGCTCGACGAATACATTGGGCAAGACCACATTGTCGGCAAAGGCAGGTTACTTCGCCGTGCGATTGCCGCTGACCAGCTTTCATCAGTCATCTTTTACGGACCGCCGGGAAGCGGCAAAACAACGCTTGCGCGCGTCATTGCAAATCACACAAAGAGCAACTTTATCACGCTCAATGCGGTGCTCACAGGCGTTGCAGACATCAGGAGCGCAATCAAGCAGGCGGAAGAGTATTTCAATCTGTACAGCCGCCGCACGATTTTGTTTGTGGATGAAGTGCATCGCTGGAACCGCGCACAGCAGGACGCGCTTTTGCCGTGGGTTGAAAACGGCACAATCATTTTAATAGGCGCTACGACAGAAAATCCATTTTTTGAAGTGAACAAAGCGCTCGTGAGCAGGAGCCGCGTGTTTCAGCTGAAAGCGCTCACAAATGACGATTTACAAAAAGCTGCCGAACAAGCGCTTTCCGATACCGAGCGCGGCTATGGTCACTGGAATGTAACGTTTGAAAAAGGCGCGCTTGAGCATCTTGTGGAAACGGCAAACGGAGACGCGCGGAGCTTACTCAATGCGCTTGAGCTTGCTGTTGAAACAACGCCTGAAAAATGGGACCCCGGTGCAGAGCCGCCCGTGCCCGCATGGGGCACCACGATTTACATAAGCGCGGAAACAGCGGAAGAATCGATTCAAAAAAAAGTGGTGCTGTATGACCGCGACGGCGACTACCACTACGACATCATAAGCGCGTTCATAAAAAGTTTGCGCGGTCGCGATGCCGATGCTGCCATGTACTGGCTCGCGCGTATGATTGCGGCGGGAGAAGACGCACATTTTATTTTCCGCAGAATGCTCATCTCTGCGTGCGAAGATACGGGGCTTGCCGACCCGCATGCAATCACTGTTGTTGCAAGCTGCGCAGCGGCGTTTGACAGAGTAGGCATGCCTGAAGGCCGTTATTTCCTTGCACACGCGGCGCTGTATTTGGCAACGGCTCCCAAGTCGAACAGCTCGATGGCGTTTTTTGACGCGCTTGCGTCTGTCGAAAAAGAAGATGCGGATGTGCCCAATCACTTGCGCGATCCGAGCCGCGATGCAGAAGGCTTTGGACACGGCGAAGGCTATCTGTATCCACACGCGTATCGCGCCCACTGGGTGGCGCAGCAGTATCTTCCTGACGCGCTCGTAGGCAGCGTGTTTTACACGCCGAGCACGCAAGGCTACGAAAAATCAATCAGAGATGACGTGCTTTCTCGGCGCGAGCTGCACATAGCGGCATTGCTCGAGCGCGAGCAAATGGCAGGCAGAGCGGAACAGCTGACATTGAGCCCGGTTGACTTCGGAAAAGAACATGCATTCGACCGCGCAGAACGCGCGTGGCAAAATCGGCTTGATTCAAACCGTGCGGACGTATTGCTGACTATACGCGACGAGATAATCACACGAGCGGCTTTGGCGCGCCACCACCGTTCGCTCGTGTGGAACGCGGACGACGGGCTTTTGCTGTGGGAAGTGATGCGGCGCACTCCTGAAGGCATGACGGCATGCACCTGCAAAACTGAAGCGGGCAAACAGATACTGGAGCAATACGCGCGGACGCTCGCCGACATAGACCGCCCGTACTTTATCGCTTCCGCAGAGCCGACCGCTGCACAGGAGCAGTTGGGAGACATCGCTACGCTTTTACTGCGCGCTCCTGCGGACGCTTGTATCTTTGACCGCATATTTTTCAGAGACGTCATTTCATCTCGCAGTTCGATAGATGCACTTGTAACGGCGCTCGTTACCACCACTTCGGTGGAAACAAACAGCGCCGAATCCACAGCACTTGCCGATGGCGGAGCAATCATTTTGTCGCAACGTATTCCGGCTCATGGACAGCGGCTCAGCGCACTGATTAGCGAATATGCGCCGCACACTTCGCGCAGTATCCGTGCTGCACTCCCAAAAATGATTGAGGCAGAGGATGCGTTTTACGGCGACACGGAAAACGAACTGTTTAATTGGGATGTGCAGACAATCATACATGCATTTGAAAACGCTGGGTATCAGGTTACGGCAGATATCACAACAGTCACCGAACAGCGGCGCATCACGGTGGATGACAGTGAGCGTTGGTTTCGTGAAACATCGATGTACGGACGCGCGCTTCGTAGGACGCTTCTTGAACCGGAAATCGATGCGCTCATCAAAACTCTGCACGCAATTACTGCGGATACACCGGTCAGCTGGCAAAGTGAAATCGCATATTTGGTTGTAACACGTACATAAAAGCAACGGCGCTAGTTTTGTAGCGGGATATCATCCACAAAATGTACTTCAATGCGGCTATACGGAATCGAGATGCCCGCGTCATCAAAGACTTTTTTAATGGCAATAAAACAATCGTTTTTTGTTTGACGCAGGTCCTCTGTTTTAAACCACACGGCAAGTATCATCGCGATGCCGTTCGCACTGAATCCGTCAAACCATGCAGTAGGAGCCGGCTCCGAAATCACTGTCGGACACTGTTTTGGTGCTTCCAGCAGAATATCAAGTGCGCGCCGCATATCAGTGTCGTAGCTAACAGAAACCGAAAACGTAAAACGCCGTACTGGATAGTACGTTAAGTTGACTAGCTTTGAATCGATAATCGTTGAATTAGGAATACGCACTAGTTGATTGTCAAAGGTATGCACTTTAACTGAAAGCGAATCGATTGAGTCGACAACACCGGTAACATCGCCGACAGTAATCGCATCTCCAATTTTTATAACGTGCTCGCTGAGTGCAAAGATACCGCTAATCAGATTGCTCATTGATGTCTGCGCGGCAAAACCGATTGCAACACCGGCGATACCTGCTGCACCGAGAACTGCTGACAGCCGAATGCCAAACAAACTCAAGACACACATTATCACAATGATATAAAATGCGTATTTTGTAAATTTCAATATCAACACTGACTGTTGCTGTGGCATTTTTTCTGGGGGAATGCGGCGAATTGCGCGTTTAACTAACCGATAAATTCCCCACAGCAACAGGATAACTATGATGGCTCCAATCGCTTTTAAAAGATGTTCCCATGTTAACAGCGCATTGAGCCATGTACGAAACGACGCCATGCTCTCTTTTGCGAGGGAACTTGCAGACTGCCCGATACTGTGGGGCGGAACAATTTCTTTGATTTCATTTCCCATAAAAACGCTCATCCTTGCCGGTACGGCGAACAACAGAATACCTGCCGTACGAACCGCTGTTATTTTTGTACCGGCTTTTTTATTGAACAACGCTCCGCAGCAGACAGCAGCGAATCGCATAGTTTTGTCTCACACGTACGGCGCACGACGATGGCTGTCATCTTACGTAAACGATGGCAGAACAAAGCTTTCGCGCTGTATGCGCCCGCATAGTGGTGTCGACACAGAAACGTTTCTACACACATACAATTATCCATCCCTATCTATGACGTGTGTGCTGGAGTTTACGATCCGCTGCACGCACCACATCATTGTGCTTGCATACATCGCTGATGATACAATCATCACAGTGCGGATTTCGCGCCGTGCACACATACCGTCCGTGTAGAATAAGCCAATGATGCGCGTACAACATATACTGCTGCGGGATGCGCGCTACCAGTCCGGTTTCCACTTCAAGCGGCGTTGTTCCTGCAGCCAGACCAATTTTTGGACAGATACGAAGAAGATGCGTGTCAACCGGCATGGTCGACTGATTGAAGACTACATTTAAAACAACGTTTGCTGTTTTTCTGCCTACGCCTGGGAGCCGCTCCAAATCCGCACGGTTTGACGGTACGACGCCGCCAAATTCATCGATAAGCATTTTGCTCAAGCCCATGATGTGCGCCGCTTTTGCACGGTACAGACCGATTGACCGAATGTAGTCAATCAGCGATGCCTCTCCGAGTGCGAGCATTTTCTCTGGCGTATCGACAACGGCGAACAGCGGTTCCGTCGCCTTGTTCACACTTTTGTCTGTTGCCTGCGCGGAAAGCACTACAGCAACCAGCAGCGTATACGCGTTTTTCCAATGCAGTTCTGAACGTGGATTTTTGTTCTGTTTTTTGAACCGCTCAAATACTACAACAATTTCTGATTCTGAAAGCAGTTCCATTTATTTGATGGCGGCACGGAGCGCAGCCGTTTTATCCGTTTTTTCCCAGCTAAATTCGCTGCGACCAAAGTGCCCATATGCCGCAGTCTTTTTGTATATGGGACGCTTTAAATCCAACGTCGCGATGATTCCCGCTGGCGAGCAGTCAAAAACCGTACGTACTGCCTGTACGATGGCAGCGACTGGCACACGTCCCGTGCCAAAGGTTTCCACCATGACTGAAATTGGAAACGGCACACCGATGGCATAGGCAAGCTGCACTTCAACGCGTTCCGCTAGATCCGCCGCAACGATGTTCTTGGCGATATAGCGTGCCATATACGCACCAGAACGGTCAACTTTTGACGGATCTTTGCCGCTGAATGCGCCGCCACCGTGCCGTCCCATGCCGCCGTACGTGTCCACAATAATTTTGCGACCAGTCAGGCCAGAGTCTCCTTCCGGACCGCCGGTCACAAACCGTCCGGTCGGATTCACATAGAACTTCGTTGCACCATCCAACATGCCTGTTGGCTCAAGCACTGGGCGGATAATCTGTTCAATGACAGTTTCCTTTATCTCTGCATAGCTGATTTCAGGCGCATGCTGATGTGCAATGACGACAGTATCGATGTGGCGCGGCGTGTGCCCTTCGTATTCAATCGTCACCTGACTTTTCGCGTCGGGACGCAACCACGGAATCGTCTTTTCCTTGCGCAATCGCGCCGCGTGGATAAGCAGGTTATGCGCGTACATAATCGGCGCTGGCATCAACTCCGGCGTTTCGTTGCAGGCAAAACCGAATACCATCCCCTGATCGCCGGCGCCTTGCTGCCCCGCAAATTCCTCAAGTCCTTTTCCCACGACACCTTGATTGATGTCTGCACTCTGGGCGTGAATCGCGTTGAGCACCGTCATGCCGTTATAATCCAGACCGAATGAGGAATCCGTATAGCCGATGTCTTTTGCGATTGTCCGTGCTACTTTCTGCACGTCAACGTAGGCGCTCGTGTCGATTTCTCCGCCGACAAGCACCAGTGACTGTGTGGCAAATGTTTCGCATGCCACATGGCTCTCGGTGTCCTGTCGGAGACATTCATCAAGCACTGCATCGCTGATTTGATCGCACAGCTTGTCGGGATGTCCCTCTCCGACGGATTCCGACGTAAAAAAATATCTATTGCCACTCATGGACGATTCTCCCTATACTTGCTCTTCCGAGTACATTATTCGGATGAGACGGCACCGCAACAGCCGTTTCATCTGCGCGGATCCGGCAGCAGCGGTGTGTCGTACGAAGCACTGCCAGTCCAGCGGCTTGCGCGGCATTCGCTGGCCGTGTGCACCCAGGCTCCCTATATTTTTTCGGAGAAAGTGCACATTTTGCTTGCGTCCGAGGATAAAGTATTGTATACTTTTTTATATAGATGCGCAACTAGTGATGCTCTGACAAAACATTACGCCAAGGAGGTGTCCGCTATGGCATTAAAGAAGAGTTTTTCAAAAGATAAAACAAAATGCACGGTGACATTTGTCGTTTCACCGGATGCTGCCCAAGATGCAAAGACAATCAACATTGCGGGCGACTTCAACAGTTGGAGCAGCACTGATACGCCGATGAAAAAATCGGCCAAAGGCGATTTTTCCGCAAAGCTAGAGCTGGATGTCAATAAAGAATACCAATTTCGCTATTTGATTGACGGGCACAAATGGGAAAACGACTGGCAAGCAGACAAATACATTCCTGCGCCCTATTCAAATGCGGACAACTCTGTTGTGGTAACAACGCTCCCGGAAGAAAAGCCTGAGCGGGCAGCAAAAAAGTAGTACGTGATCGTCCCGAACATACGGTGCCGGATAATGGCTCGTGCGCAGATAGAGTGCATGCGTTCGATGCCGTGCAATTTTGTCAGCGGATGATCGAATACTGCATATGCGCAATACGGCGGCGGAAGGCGCGCGTGGAGTGCCGTGCGTCAGTGTATGTAGGAATGCTTACCACGCGCGCCGTTTTGCGGGGAGCCTGAAGGAGTGCCGCTCGGTACTCAACAGGTGCCGAAGCGCGTTCAGCAGTATTGTAAAGAAAATCTTTTTTATACAGCCACGGAAGCAGAGCCCGTGCTGTACGGGCGGCGCTTGCTGAAAGCTGGCGCCGTTCCGTGCGTCCGGTTGACGAAGGCAGATGGACGCACAGGAATGAGCGTGAGCGGAACCCGGTAAGCACGGTTTACAAAACAGCTCGCTCCAAAAAGAAAAAAACACTCGTACAGCGCATCACGCGGACAGCGGCGTTCCGGTACGGTACCGGCTGGCGTTTTTACTCGATGCTGGCGGCTTCTTCGTAGGTAGCGGCTGGCCAATACTGCGTCAGTCCGAGCAGCGGAAACCATACCAATGAGCCGCGCATTTCAAGTACATCGCGTTTGAATCGTTTGCCATCTGCCGCACGGTACTTGATTGAGCAGCGATAGAAGTTGCCGCTGTCAGGGTCGATGACATAGCCGCCTTTCCAGACGCCGGGACGCACCTGCTTTAACCCCCAGATAAACGTAGTGCCGAACATTTTGAGCGTGTTTACCGGTACATCGCTTTCGTAACCGGGATAGCTTTCTCGGCAGCCGTACGCGTAGGTTTCTGCGGTTGCACCGGTTGCCGAAAGGATGCGAGCGTAAAGCGTGCCGTCCTGAACGTAGAACTGCCAGCCGCACAGATATTTTCCCGTGCGTTGATTTGTGGCAATCCAGCAGCCTTCCGTTGGATCTTTGCCGTCTGAAAGCAGTGCGTTGTCAGTCGTCGGCGTGTCGTCAATGGTGAGCAAGTCATCATATTCATCGTCTTCGATGGACGCAGCATCGCTCGAAGCGCTGGCTGCTTCAAATGCCTCCATCATGGTGGTGCGCTCGGCGTCCGTCATCATCTCTGGAGCGGTGGCTTCGTCCGCTTCTGTCGGTACGTCAGCTGGCATGACGTCAGTTGCTCCACACGGAATGATGAGTGCTGACAGCAACAGCCAGAACAGTATTTTTTTTGCGGTATCTGTTCCGGCGATATTCTGATAGTTCATACGTTACTCCTATATGTACAAAAATATATCGTTGCATCGATCGCCGTTTTGCGGTATGCGTGCTGCCGGTGAATGCCGAACAATCGCTGGCGACGCACACACCGGTATGCTCTAGAGAGCGCAAGGTGACGCTGGCCAGTTGATGTGTACCGGTGGCTGTGTAGTTATTCCGTTTCCAGCGTTGCTCCCGCCCGCGCAATTCGCTCATCCGCTTCACGATAGTATTTTCGGTATACGCGATATCCGCCTTTTGTTGTATCAGTAATATACGGAAATGGCAACTGGGCATCTTTCAGTATGCGGTCAAATTGATACTGCCCGTTCACTTTCCACTTGTTCAAAAGGCCTATGGAAATTGCATCGACTGGACAGTTGAATGAACAGGCAACGCACAGTGTACATGCAGTGCCCATAACGATTCTGCCGTCTGTATTGTAGCTGATGTTCTTTACCGGACAGTCCCGGATGCACCGATTGCATTTTATGCAGGTGTCCATGTCAACGCGCATAGCAGGCCCTTGTATTTTTGCATACAGCCATTCGATGCGGAAAATCAAACTGAGCACAAATAAAAAAGGATGCGCCTTGTGCTTTTCGCGCATCCCTGCCATCAGTTCCTGTGCGTTTATTTTTACCAATGTACGCGCATAGATGACCATGTGTTTGACCATCGCATCGGTATGGCGGAGAATCATGTTGTACGGCATAACATAGTGGCGGTCAGTCAACACGTCATACCCTTTGCGCGAAATGATTTTGCGCAGCGTAACCGACGACGCATCGTTTACGTGTAGTCCTTCGCCGCTTGTTTCATAGATAAATGTCGGCGTGTTGTTTACCGGCGCGAGCTGTCTGGCAAAACGTATCATTGCTTCGGGAGCGTTGAACGCGTGGATCGGATAGCCGAATCCGATTAAGTCTGCGGTTGTCGGATCAGGTGCACTGTCAAATGGTGTGCATATACGGTAGATGATTACTTCGTAGGTGGCGCGCAGGTACGTTTCGTAATAGTGCGCCACGCGGACTGTGTTGCCAGTTCCTGAAAACGCATAGATGATGCACCGCTTCATCGGTCACCTTCAGAAAGCGGATAGCTGCGGTTGGACTCTTCCACCGAATGAGTGTCGTAATAAACTTGTGCATAGAATGGAATGTGCGGCACTTCCTGGTCATATGTCCAGCGGGGGGGCATGCAGCAGTGTGGACACCAATAGCCTGCTCTGATGATCGTAAATGGCCGCGCAGTAAACTCGTGTCCGTTATGACATTTCCACGCAAGGGGGGTAAATAAGTCACCCGTTGTCATCGCAGTGCTGGTACATGTGCCACCGCGAAATTGCGCCGCTTGCTGCATGTCGGCGAGTGACAATTCTGTGGTCGGCTTTGATTCATCATAGCCGTGATCTAAAACGTAGAGCGGATTGTCTCCGGACTGCAGCAACGCTCCGTAGTCAATCATCCCGGTTTCCGTTCTGTTGTGTATGAGCAGCGGGTAGTGTTCCCATTCAGTAGGAATCGCGTCAAACTTTTCTTTGCTTTCAAAGAACGCTTGTATCCGGCCGGTGTCATTGCTCCGTACCCACTTGAGCGGTGCATTACTGTTTGAAAGTAGCCGCTCGATGACGATTTTCCTGAGCAGTGCAGCGGGCACAATTTTTCCCCCTTTATAATACCAGCAGCGTTTCTGCATCTGTTTCCAAAATGTCGCGATGTCTTCCCGCTGGTAGTCCAGCCAACCATTGAGTTCATCGCTGTCGGTATACCACACGCCGTGGAAATTGCGCGGAATGTTCCAATGGGGACGGAAAAACTGTTCCGGCGTTGCACCCATGAGCGCGAATCCTGCTTTGAACGTGTCGTATCCTGTTTCACGGCAGCCGGTGCCGCCACAAATATTGTAATCGTTTTTCCAAAAACCGTTGAGTTCACCGCGAAGCTCTTTTTCAATCAAGTGTTGAATCAAGCGGCCGCTGTCTGTATCGGTGACCCATTCAAGCGGCCCGTTCCACACCGTATGAAACATCAGTCCGTCATTGAGATTGTTTGTCATAAATTTTTTATGCAACGTTCCAGTCTGACGGAGTACCACCCAATTTTCTATATCGGATTCGAGCACTGCGCGTTCGCCGAGCGCCTTCGATGCGCCGTAATAGTCGTACGCGCTTATCAGCACTGGATCGCCCATGCGCGCCCACGGATGTTTCCAGTCACGATGACCGTAAACGGCCACCGTAGAGATATGCACGAGACGCGTGGACG
>JAFUFE010000094.1 GCA_017470085.1 Treponema sp. | reverse complement strand
TCTCAATATAGATTATTCTCAATAAAAGGCACCGCGAAAACGCGCTTTTGTGATTTTTCGCAGTTGTGGGATTTAAAATTGTAAGTCGCTTAAATAGCACCACTTGCAACATCGTTGTTTAAAAACTCGGGAAAGTGCAACCACAGGTGTTCCCCATTTTTGCGGTGCTTATAAAAAAGCTACCCGTCCAAAGACGGGTAGCCTGTGCTATCTAATGATATGATGCTCTTTTTAATTTTTTACGGTTCTTGGTGCGGCATATTCCCAGCTAGCACCTGACCACCCCTGTGCGGTCTGTTTTACTTTAATCCATTTGTTTGTGCCCGGCTTGGCAAGTGTGTCGCCTGCAGTCTTACCGGTTTGACTGTCTTGAAGACGTGTCCATATGCCGCCATATTTTGTTTCGACGGTGTCGTTTACGGTGCCTTGCCACTCGCGGGTTTCGCTCTTGAGCGTCGGTACTACCATGTACGCTAATCCTTTAAAGGTGAACTCAAGCGTGCGTCCATCGGGAGAAAATACATAACGTGTCTCGCCCTCTTCAAATGTCCAGCCGCCAACACGTACTAAAAAGTGTGGTCCTGGATCGCTGTAGGAAACCGAACCGAGTAGCGTGTTTCCTGACTTCAAATCATTGCCTGAAAGCGATACCGCAAGCGATTGTCCGCCCGATGTATATGTTCCTTTTCCACCGAAGAGCGAGCCGTCTTTGTACGTGTATGTTTCTACCGTCGTTTTCAGCACATAGTCAGAACCATCTTCTGTTGTCACGGTCAAAGTACGTCCGTTCCCTGAGAACGCATAACTTTTTACTTTCCAGCCGTACAGTTCGCCCACATCATACCACTGCTCCTTAAGACGCTGCTTAAATGTCTTACCGGCAAGTTGGCTAAAGAAGAGTGCTAAGTCAGGGTCTTCCTCGGTTACTCCTGTCGCAATACGATACGCAACATCTTGATAGTTACTAACTTTAATTTTTGAGCGGATAGAATAATCGCTGTTTTCAAGTTTCAACGGCGTATAATCTGCAGGACCACTATCATACACTACTGTGTTAGCATCAAGCAATTCTCCTTTGTTTACTGTGGTAAACCAATAGTCGCCATCACAATTGACACGGGATCGTTTTCCTATCCCAGTGATCGTAACTTTTCCTCCCTTTTCAGAGAACGTATATGACAGCCCACCGTTTTTAAACGTAGCACCACGTACACGCAGCAGGAAGTGAGGGCCAGGGTCTTGGTAGTTGCTTTCACCGAGCGACTGACGGGTCGGTTGTGTGCGCCACAACTTATTGCTTTCAACGTTAACGGTCATGCTTTCACCGTCTTTTTCGTAGATACGCACACCGTCATCGCTTGTTTCTTTTTCTTTCGTATATTGCCCGTCTTTGTATGTCCAGACGACTGGATCCGTTACGGTGACCGTGTTTCCGTCTGTAGTATACTGCACAAAGGTCAGCTGTTTTCCCGTTGTATCAAACGACCAAGAGTCAAGCTTTGCGCCAGCGTCATATGTCGAACTCGTTCCTCCGCCCTTTTTTTCATACTTGATGTATTCATTCAGACGATACTGGAACAATCCATTGGCAACAGTGTCAAGGAATGGGTCTGTAAGCTCAATTTCAACAGTACCATCAGTTGAAAAATAGGGTGAACGCCCCGGCGTAGTGCTGCTCGTAGGCTTCGCAATCTCGCGGTTTACATCATGCACCTGTGGAAAGTACTTTGTTTGCCCCGTAGTAGCATTCCCCATCTCGCTCCGATACTCTTCGTAGAGCACTACAGTTCCATCGGCCTTGACAAAGCCGATCGGGTCGTACATATAGAACGGCAGTTTGCTGCCCGCCATTTGCCCGGCAGGTGCGGCAGATATGTCTAGCGGCTCAAACGCCATCGGCACCAATTTGCCTGCAACAGATGATGTCTTAGTGATTTTGCCATAGGCAAACACAAATTTAGAATACGTGTCTACCGCAATGAGATGCTGGTCAAGAGCGACAATAACAGATTTTCCTTTGATGCGGAAAAAGCGGAAACGCTCCATGCGTCCGCCCGCTTTGTTATAGGTTGCCGTTCCTTGGTACAGCGGATGTTTGCTGTTGTAACGGTAAACAGTCATTCCAGTGATGTTATATCCCTGTGCTTTGTTTTCCCCGTCTGGCGATGTGGAAGTGTACTCGCCTTTTTCCTCGTTTGCCAATGTCCATGCGCCGTGCCCTGAATCATTTTTGAACTGGTAGGTCGGCACCGTATTGTCGTCAAAGTCAACGTGGAAAAACCAACTGTCAATAATGGCACCATCAAATTGGTAGTTGATTTTGTTCCATTCGCTTTCTGTTTTAAAGGGGTCTTTTGACGGATCGGTATTGCTCTCTAAATCATTGAGCGGGTCATCGTCGGGAATGATAACTTCTTCTGATGATGGATCCGTGCTGCTTCGTTTTGCGTTCATTCCCTGATAATAGTAGCGTGGGCTCATCATACCGGTGCAAGACACAAACAGCAGCAACGGCGCCACCATACATAAAAGCTGATTTTTCATATAATTACTCCATATTTAAAAGCCAAATTCAGGAAATTGCTCTTTCCGATTTGACTTTCTGCGCACCCATAATGGAACAGGTATGCGCAGTAGGATAAGGCTTGCAATTCCGCTGGGAATAGTACCGTTCAACAGGTGCTCTTGCACAAACGCGTCATCCCGCTATACGGCATGGGCTCAAATGAAAATGTTCCAATACGGTATTATTCCTCTATTATAAACTATACTCTAAATTGTACACCGAGCGAAACGCCGAAGTCAAGCGAGTTCAAAAAATACGACGGGAGCGGCGTCTCTGCAGAAAATTCCGGTTTGCCATCTTTTTTGAGTTGGTCGTTCATCAGTGACATGAGTGATGGCGGCATCGTGATATACTTCGGGCTCCACAGGTTGAATCGTAGGTAGCCGCCGAGCAGTACCGCTAGCCGCTGGTTTATGGGCTGCTGGTATTCAATCAGAAATTTGGTGCTGAACGAAAACGGGTTCATGTTTTTCATCATAAACGGCGTTACGATGATTTCTCCAATTTCCGGTGCTGCCATGATTGTTGTGTCATCCATATAGGCAAGATATTCTGGGGAAACATCTACAATCATTTTTGTGCCGAGCCACAGACCGAGCGCGAGGCGGTCGCGCAGCAGGTATGCTTTTGAGCCCACGCCGAACGTGATAACCGGCGCGTAGTTGACGTTGATATACATGGTGGCGGTAACGCCGCTATAGGTTGCTCCGGCGGACTGCCCAGAAAAACCGCTTCCTACCCCAATAGTGCCGAATACGCTGAGGCCACCAAAGACTTTGTTCGACTCCATCTTAAAAAAGCGCGTTGAGTCAAAAAGGTAGCCAAGCTCTGCTTCGCCGTCCATGGTGTAGCCAACGGCGCCTTTCATAAACTCGGCAGCAATTTTTTCCAAATCACTTTTATTGATAGACGGTAATGTTGCCGTGCCATTGAAGTTTGCGCGGAGTGCCCACACAAATCCAGTCTCGATCGCTTGCGCGCGGTACCTGCCGCACAGACTCACGGTCAGCAGTGCGGCCAAAATATATATTTGCTTTCTCATAGTACATTAATTTTAGCTGAATTTGTCTTTATTTGTCAAATTTACCGAAACAGTTTTTGGGCAATTTAAAATATAGCGCGCTGGGCGTTTCGCCGGGTTTTTGCCAGTGATTGTATGGTGCAACGGCAGCTGCACAGCGGTTCAAGCCGCGGCATAATCGCCGGCCGCTTCGTACTGCGTCGCATTCCATACTCATTTATATTATAGAAGATATAAAAGCAATTTTAAGAGAAATAAATCATTGTGCCTAAAAACGCGGTCGTAATTGTTTAAAACGCGGCCTGTTTTGCGCCAAACCACAGTGTGAATTTCAAAAACGTACCGCGGTTTGACGGATGTTTTCGGGCGCGGGCATCTGCTAGCGCGAAATGCTGTATTCCGCCGTTATTTTTCCGATGAGACGGAATTTTTTGGCGGTGTGCGTTACCGAGCATGCGGCAGCAAGCGTTGTTTTTGACAACGTGGCGGCGGCATTCCGTGGAAGGGTTTCAACGAATGTAGCAGAGCAGCTGCCAGTGATGCGCCCGTTGAGCCGCGGCGGTGTGCCGGAGAGCGACAGCGTGGCGGTTTGCCGTGCGGTGCGGTATGTGCCGGTGTCCGGAACGGAGAGCGTGCCTGCAAACGAAATCGACGGATGGGCGGCTGCTGTGCTCCACGATGCGCGGAGTGTGGCGCGGTATGTGTGCGTTTGAGCGAGTGCAACGCTGACAGTAAGCGACGTACGGAACGGAGTGCTTACCAGTGAGCCACCGAGCGCGTACTGCTGTTTGAGCCGGTCGCGGACAGCTTCTGTTCCGTGCGAAAGTTCCATGCCGGCTGTTGCTCCCAGTTGGAGCACGAACGGCACTGTGGTCAGGAAGGGAACCGTTATACGCGGATTGATGTAGGCCTGCGCCTGTATTTTTTGAAGCGTTCCGTCGCCACGGTAGAATGGCGCTTGACCGCCGTAAAAGCCGCCGGCCGTCACCGTGAGCGGGCCGAATCGTCCGGTTGTTTTCGTGTGGTACGCACACTGTACGCTTCCATAAGGAGATTCATGCATGGTCAGCGTGAATACGGACGAAACGAACCGGCTTTCAAAAGCGAAAGCGGCAGCTCCGGCGTAAAACCAATTCGCTGGAAACAGTGCGTAGTCGTTGTACCAACGGGAAGACGTTTTTCCAAAGGTGAACTGGGCGACCGTAACGGCCGCGCTCACCTGTATGGCGTGCGGTAGGGAGAGCGAGAGCGATGTGGCTATGGCGCCGTGTCCGGTGCGCTGTATGAACGCTCCCGCTGTAATGGAAGAAACAACGCTTTTTTTACGGGGTACAGCAAGGACGACTCCGAGCGCAAACGGCTTTGCCGTTGCAGTCGCCGCAGGGAGCGTCGGTTCAAGCGGTTTCGGCAGCGTTGCCGCAGAGACAAACGCGCCGGACGGCAACGCCGGAGCAGGTTCTTTTAAGCGACTGTACAGGCCGCGTGCGGAAAGCATACCGCCTTTTACCGTGAGTGCAACCGGATACGACGACGGCAGCGAAACTGCGCCTCCTACGGTGACGGCCGGCGCGTGCCATGCGGGCGCATCGTAGCGGAACGTGCCGAAATTGCCGTTAACGCGAATCTCTGCGTCGCGGAACAGCAGTTGTGTTGCCGCCCGTGCAGAAAATGAGTGAGCGTCGGTCGTGTACTGCGCCGTTAGGCTTATCCGTTTGAACACGTCGGTCGGTGAAAAAGACTGTTCCGCCGCGAGCGGCACAGCCAAAACTATCGGCAGCCAGCGCAACACTCGTCGTGCCAGCCGCAGCGGTGGTGCGGATTTTTTTATGAGGATGTCCATGCTTTTAGTATGGTAAAAAAAACGGCGTTCAGACCGATAGCAGCCGTATTTTTTTCGGGCGGAGTTGTTTTTCAAACCGGGCTTTCATGGTTCCGCGCAGCACGGCGCTCCATCCCTCCGGGACGGGCTGTGCCCGCCATTCCAGCCCGGCGCACAGTAAAACTGCCCCACTGGGATGCGTTTTTTGTTTTGAGCTGTCGCGTGAACGGGAGGCGTGATGTACCGCGTCTCAGAAAACGCACCGGTGATTTTGAAGCGGCGCCGTGCGGTCAGTTCTTTTGCGTTACGCCATGAGCTGTAATGTGCGCCGTATGCCGGCACAGTTTAAGGTAACGTATATCCAGGCGCCGTTTCGGACGGGGCTTCTGAGCCGGCAGATAAGAGTGACGTGTTCTGCTCCCGCCGTCACCGTTATCCCTGTCAGTTGGGCGGTGCGCCCGGCGCTCTGGCAAGCGGCGTGTGCGTTTTCAAGCGTTACCTCGTCGATGCTGAAATCGAATGCGCCGTCTTCTCTGCCGCCGTATACGGCGATGGAAACGCTCATGTCCTGCCCGTTGACTACATCTGGCTGTACTGCCACACTGATGACGCTCGTGCCGCCGGTGCCGTATGTGTGGACGGGGCGTCCCTGTATTAATTGCGGTTTCATCGTGCACTCCGAAAACAGTATCAGTAAGCAAGCACCGGCACCGGCTGTGAAAAATGTCCGTGCTGCTTTACGGAATGAGTGTAACAGAAATACTGTGCGGCGGCAATGTGTCATACGTCAAAAATCCAGTGCAATACAGCAAGCGATATCACCGCGCCGATAAAAAACGTTCCTGCCGTGATTACATAGGGAATGGCTGCCGCCCGGCGCGTTTCCGGTGAGCGGTGTGTGTGAACGTAATCAAAATAGGTGTGCGTTTCTTTTTGTTCTGAGGGAGTGCGTGCCAGCCGCAGCCGCGCGCGCAGCGTAGCGAATCCCCAGCTGAGCGCTGAAAATGCGCCGGCGTTTTTTACCGCGGTAAACAGTCCCGCACCGGTAATGCAGATACCAGCCGCAAAACTGCCATCACAGCAGGCAAACAGTGCGCGGTGTAGCGTTGAACCGTCCGGGATGTGCTGCCAGCGGATGAGTACGGTCAGGGTGCACAGAACACTTCCGGCGATGTAGAGTGTGATTGTTTTTTTGCCGGTAGATACAACGATGTTGTCTAATTGTGTAAACACAGTTGTCGTTCCTTTTTAGCTGCTGGGGGCACGTTCATCCCCGCTGTGCGCGCCGTCTGCTTCGCAGAGCACAAAGTGCTCACCGGTAACTTCGCACATTTCAGTCGGCCGATGCGTGTCCGGAGGGGTATAGGTGCGGCGCGTTTGCCTGATGCCCCGCATAGGATACGGCAGCGGAATAGCGGAGAGCAGCGCTTGTGTGTATGGATGGAGCGGGTGGGAAAATAGTTCGTCAGCTGGTGCCAGCTCCACGATTTTTCCGCGATGCATGACAGCGATACGGTCACAGAAATATTTTACGAGCGACAAATCGTGCGCAATGAACAGCATCGTCAGTCCATAGCGCGTGCGGATGTCGTGCAGCAAGTTGATGATGTGCGCACGGATGGAAACGTCAAGCGCGCTCACCGGTTCATCGGCGATAATGAGTTCCGGCTGCACCATGAGCACGCGTGCAATGCCGATGCGCTGCCGTTGGCCGCCGGAAAATTCGTGCGGATATCGGCCGGCGTGCTCCGGTAAAAGCCCGACCGTTGTCAACAGCGTGTTGACTTTTTCTGTAATGATGTGCCCGTTTTTTTCGCCGCGAATGCGAAGCCCTTCCGCTATGATTTCTCGCACCGTCATGCGCGGGTCGAGCGATGCGATGGGGTCTTGAAAAATCATCTGTATTTTGGTCATAAGCGGTTCGCGGCTGCCCGTGTGCGCGCGGTAGTTTTTTTCACAGTTCTGTGTGTCGTATCGTGCGCGGGCAATCTGCTTTTTCAGCGTGGCGCGCATATGGGCGTCGTGTGTACGGTGTGCCACCCGCAGGCGCGTTTCAAGTGTGCGCGTACCGGCGGCGATTCGTTCGCCCTTGAAATAGATGTCGCCGTCGGTAATGGAATGGAGTTTGATAATCGCGCGCCCCGTCGTTGTTTTACCGGAGCCTGATTCGCCGACGAGCCCGAAAATTTCGCCGCGCCGTATGGTAAAGCTGATGTCGTCCACCGCGCGAAACTGCTGTTTCCCAAAATACTGTGAAAGATGCCGCACGTCAAGCAGCACATCCGGCAGGTTAGCCATGTGCCTGCTCCGGTTGCTGCTGTATCTGCCGCTTCATGCGCGCAATGCGTTCCAAAACTGCTTCAGGCGGTGTAACTTTCGGCGCGTCAGGGTGCAAAAGCCACGTTGCGGCGCGGTGTGTCTCGCTTATCGGAAAGAGCGGCGGTTCGCGCTCAAAGTCGATGCGCATGGCGTAGCGGTTTCGCGATGCAAACGCATCTCCCCGTGGCGGATGCGTCATGTCTGGCGGCGTGCCGGGAATCGCGGTGAGTGCCCCCTGTGGTGTGTCTCCGTCAGGAACTGCCTGCAGCAGCGCCCACGTATACGGGTGCGCCGGCGCAGAAAAAATATCGTCGGTGGTTCCTTCTTCAACGATTTTTCCTGCGTACATTACAGCAACGCGGTCTGCTACCTGCGCCACCACACCTAAGTCGTGCGTGATAAAGATAACCGCCATGTGGCGTTCTATTTTGAGCGCATTGATCACGTCAAGAATCTGCGCTTGAATGGTAACATCGAGCGCCGTTGTCGGTTCATCGCAGATGAGCACGTCAGGACGCGCCGCGATTGCAATTGCAATGACTACCCGCTGCCGCATGCCGCCTGACAGTTCAAAGGGATACTGATAAAAATGTTTTTCCGGTTCACTGATGCCAACATCGCGCATAAGCTGAACGGCGCGTTCGTGCGCCGCGCTTCTGGTGATGCGCTCCTGTTTTGGCACCCGTCTGTTTCTGAGCAGCATCGCTTCCGTTAACTGCTTTCCGACGGGCATGATGGGATCGAGCGATGAAAACGGATCTTGGAACACCATCGCAATTTTTGTGCCGCGAAGGGCATCGAAATCGGCGTCGGTATACGTCAGTATGTTGTCGCCGTTGAACAGGACAGAGCCGCGTTCGATACTACAGTTCGCTGCGGAAATGCCGATCAGTGCACGTGCGGCGGCGGATTTCCCGGAACCAGATTCTCCAACGATGGCGAGCGTCTCGCCGTGATTAACGTATAGACTGATGCCGCGCACCGCTTGTACGATGCCGCGATCAGTGCGGAACGAGATGGCAAGGTCGTCAATGCGTATGACGGGTGCGGATGGCATGGCTGCTTTTATCATAACGATTTATATATTTTTTGCAAGCGCCAGTGTGCTGCGCCCGCTTCGTTGTCAACGCCAGCCTGTCCGTGCTATACTGTACGTGTTTGACCCCGGGCGTCGCATTGTTTTACGTTGGGCGCAGTAACGCGCCCGGCTGCTGTGGCGCTGTGCCGATGGAGGAGCGATGGAAATACGGAATCTTGCAGATGAACTTCGGGGAAACCGCTATCCGGGACGCGGCATTGTGCTCGGCCGTTCGGACGACGGAACGCACGCTGTAGCAGCGTATTTTATTATGGGAAGAAGTGAAAACAGCCGCAACCGTATATTCGTTGCGACAGCAGACGGTATCCGTACCGAAGCGTATGACGCGGCGAAAGTAACCGATCCCAGTTTGATTCTGTATACCGCCGTCCGCGTCTGTGGCACTGCGACCATCGTTTCAAATGGCGATCACACCGATACAATTTTTGCCGGGCTTGCCAGTCAGCGCACGTTTGAGCAGTCGCTCCGCACGCGGACATTTGAACCGGACGCGCCACACTACACGCCGCGCATATCAGGCGTTATCCGTGCGGACGGTGGCCGCTGCGAGTATGCGCTTTCAATAGTAAAAACGGACGGCGGCGCTCCTGACGGCGTCGTTCGAAATCTGTTTTCGTATGAAAACCCACCGTCCGGGTGCGGGCGGTGCATCTATACATATCAGGGAGACGGCGATCCGCTCGTGAGTTATTGCGGCGAGCCGAAGCGAGTCGCAATTACCGGTACGCTCGATGAGTTTACCGAGATGTTGTGGAACAGTTTGCACCCGGAAAATAAAGTGTCGCTTTTTGTGCGGTATATCGATATGGCGACGGGCGGGTACGAAAGCAGGATTGTCAACAAAAACAGTTAAGGAACGTTTCTGTGCACAATATTGATTTTTGTCTGTTCGTGTTCGCTCACCGTGATAATCTGCGGCATACGTCATATTGACCGAACGTGCCGCGCAAGGTAGTATTACTGCATTGCGGCACGGTGCGTGCTGCCGGCAGGATGCCCGGTATGGGTACTGCACGTGAGGAGTGTGTATGGGTCGGCGCGTTGTTGTTACAGGGATGGGTGCGGTTACGCCGGTGGGACATTCTGTAGCGGAAACGTGGCGCGCGGTGTGTGCAGGAAAAAGCGGCGTCGCTCCGATTACGCTCTTTGACGCGGCTGATTTTTCCGTAAAAATTGCGGCAGAAGTAAAAGGATTTGTACCAGAAGACTGCGGCATCGACCGGAAACAGGCGCGAAAGATGGCGCGCTTTTCGCAGTTTTTGCTGGCAGCGGCGCATGAGGCAGTTTCTGATGCTGGTTATTCGCCTGACGGCTTTTACGGAGAAAATGCCGGCATCGTAACGGGGGTCGGCATCGGCGGTTTCGACGCGATTGAGGCAGGTTTCAAAAAATACGATGTATCCGGTGTTGAGCGGTTGCCACCGTTGACTGCGCCGCTTATGCTGCAGAATGAGCCGGCCGCGAACGTGAGCATGCGGTACGGTATTACCGGACCTGTTTGGACGGTTTCTAACGCTTGTGCTGCGGGAACGGACGCGGCCGGCGTGGCGTTTGATCTGATTCGGAGCGGACGCGTCGACGTGTGCCTTGCAGGGGGCACGGAGGCAACGATAACTGGATTTGGCATTGGCATGTTTCAGGCGCTTCAAGCGCTCTCGACACGCTTTAACGACGCACCAGAAAAAGCGAGCCGTCCGTTTGATACAAAACGAGACGGATTTGTTATGGGGGAAGGGGGCGCGGTACTCGTGATGGAAGCGCTTGAACACGCGCTTTCCCGTGGTGCACACATCTATGCTGAGGTGGCAGGCTACGGGGCGTCAGGAGATGCGTACCATATAACAGCGCCTCGCGAGGACGGCACGACCGGCGCGCTCGCGATTACGAGAGCTTTGCGCGATGCAGGGCTTGCGCCGACGGCAGTGCAGTATTACAATGCGCATGGGACATCAACGCACGCGAACGATCCGGCGGAAACAAAAATGATAAAACAGGCGTTCGGAAATCACGCGTATAGTTTAAAAATCTCATCGACTAAAAGTATGACGGGGCACCTGATTGGAGCGGCTGGCACGATAGAAGCGATTATCTGCGTCAAGGCCATCTGTGATGGTTTTGTTCCGCCGACCATAAATCTTGATGAGCCTGATGTGGCTGCGGGCTGCGACTTGGACTATGTGCCGAACGTCGGACAGTCGGTCGCGGTTCAGGTGGCGGCAAGCTCGTCGTTCGGTTTTGGCGGCCACAACGGGTGTCTTATTATCAAACGGT
>JAFUFE010000008.1 GCA_017470085.1 Treponema sp. | reverse complement strand
TTCACTTTGCGCAATAAGGCAACCAGACAAAAAGCGGTAACCCGTTCGCACCGAAAGCGCTGCCGCTGATCAGAGCAGCAGTACGCCTTTGTTCCAAACGATTCAACACGCTTATAACAGGGATACATTTCTTTCCGATAAACGAGGGGGCTCGCTTATGCGAGCCCCCTCGTTGTGTGCAATAAAACAGATTACCGCGCGTATTCCACAATACGCGTTTCTCGAATCATCGTCAACCTGATTCTGCCGGGATATTTCAAGTCGTTTTCAATCTGTTTTGCAATCGTCCGTGCGAGCGATTTCACCTCTTCGTCGGGCACCTTCGCGTTGTCCACTAAAATGCGGAGCTCGCGACCGGCTTGAATCGCATACGCTTTTTCCACGCCAGGGAACGACTCTGCGATGCCCTCCAAATTTTCAAGCCGCTTAACGTAATTATCGAGCGTCTCACGGCGGGCGCCCGGCCGCGCAGCAGAAATTGCATCTGCAATCTGCACGATAATCGCTTCCACCGTTTCAGGTTCGATATCGTTGTGATGAGAAGCAATCGCATTGATCACCTCCGGCCGTTCGCCCATCTTGCGCGCCATCTCTGCGCCCGCTTCCGCATGGTTTTGGTCGCTGTCATTCTCCACGCCTTTACCGATGTCATGCAAAAGAGCTGCACGTTTAGCAAGTTCACGATCACAGCCAACTTCGGCGGCAATCATAGATGCAAGCATCGCCACTTCTTTTGAATGGTAGAGCACGTTTTGACCGTAGCTCGTGCGAAAATAGAGCCGACCGAGCGCGCGGATGCCGTCACCCGTCATGTTGTGAATGCCTAGATCGAACAACACGCGCTCGCCTTCTTCGTAGATTTTATTCTGCACCTCGTGCGTCACCTTCTGCACGATCTCTTCAATGCGCGCTGGATGAATGCGCCCGTCAGAAATCAGCCGACCGAGCGCTTCACGGGCAATCTCTTTGCGCACCGGATCAAAGCACGAGATAACGACCGCCTCTGGCGTATCGTCAATGATGATGTCTGCACCGGTCAGCGTTTCAAGCGTTCGAATATTACGCCCTTCGCGCCCGATGATGCGTCCTTTCATCTCATCACTCGGTAACGGAACGGTCGTCACCGTAATGTCTCCCGTCGTTTCCGCAGCGATGCGCTGAATGGCAGACACCAGAACGCTCCGCGCCCGCTTTTCTGCCGTGAGCACTGCCTCTTGCTCAATTTTATTGAGCAGCGCCTGTGCATCATGACGAGCGTCGTTCTCAAGGTTTTTGATAATCAAATTTTTTGCTTCCTGCGCGGACAGCCCTGAAATCCGTTCCAACTCCCGACGATACGTTTCTTCCTGCGTGGACACCTCGGCCTCACGCTTTTGCAGTGAAGAAAGTCGGAAAGCGATGTCTTTCTCTTTTTTGTCGTATTCCGCAGCCCGCTGATCTAAAAGCTCTTCCTTTTTAGAGACCCGCGACTCATACCGTTGCACTTCTGCACGGCGTTCTCTGTTTTCCCGTTCCTGTTGGTTTCGTTCCCGAATGAGTTCATCTTTTGCATTGAGCAAAATTTCCTTTTTCTGTGCTTCAGCTTCTCTGACCGCTTCCTGTCTTACACGTTCCGCCTTTTGTTCTGACGCAGTAAGTTGAAATCTGGCATATACCCAGCGAATAATCCATCCAAGAGTGATTCCGACGAGGACCGAGAGAACGACGAACAAAATCATCATGTTCATAGTATTCTCCTGATGCTCTCTTAAATTATGTAACAATCCAATCTATATATTAACGTAATATCAGCGGGGTGTCAAATCGATTCCCTTAAAATTACATAAAAAATAGGGAAAACGGGACACCGGGACAGCGCACTAGGCGCCGCACCGTCACGCCAGCGCCCCTTAAAAAAGCAGCACGATGCGTGCCGCTACATCGAAAAATCGTGTCCGAGATAGACTTCACGCGCGAGCGGCGAGTCAAGGATTTCCTGCCGCGTGCCCTGCAGGATGATTTTTCCATCGTTGATGATGATTGCGCGGTGCGTGATTTCGAGCGTGTCACGCACATTGTGGTCAGTGATTAAAAGCCCGATATTCTGTTCGGAAAGCTGCCGGATCACGCTCTTGATGTCTGCCACCGCAATCGGATCGATGCCAGCAAACGGTTCATCCAAAAGCAAAAATTTCGGCTCAATCGCGAGCGCACGGGCTATTTCTGTTCGACGCCGTTCACCGCCGGAAAGCGTAAACGCCGGCTGTCCTCTGATTCGCCCGATTGAAAACTCATCGATTAAATATTCAAGACGCGCCTTTTTCTGTTCATCAGTCAAATCAGTACGCGTTTCAAGAATTGCCCAGATATTTTCTTCGACAGTCAATTTTTTAAAGACTGATGGCTCCTGCGGTAAATACGAAATACCGCGGAGAGCCCGGCGGTACATGGGCAGTTTGGTGAGACGCTGTCCGTCTAAAAAAATTTCGCCGCTCGTTGGGCGGTGAAACCCCACAATCATATAGAACGTTGTCGTTTTCCCCGCCCCGTTCGGCCCTAAAAGCCCGAGCACTTCGCCGGTCTGCATAGAAAAATCGACGCCCTGTACCACCTGTTTTCTGCCGAAACTTTTGTACAAGCTCGAAACCATGAGCGTATGCGCCGCGGCTGCCGGTGCACTATCCGGTGCCGCTTCGCCAAAGAGCGATGACACGGGAGCCCACCGCCGCATGCGGAATGGAAACAACACATCACGGAAGCGCATCTGCTGCTCCTTCCGCGGGCGACGACGTTTCGCCATTTTGCTGCTGACCGGCAGCACTGACGCGATCATCACGAACGGAACCGCGCACCCTGCCGTCAAGCGTAATCGCCTGCGTCTGTAGATTGAGCGTGATTTCCTGCGCGCGGAAAACATCAGTCCCCTGACGAACCTGTGCATTTCCGCTCACGTTGAGCGTCTGTTGTTTTTTTTGATAGACGACATAGGCACCCGTGCAGACGGTGTCTTTCTGTGTCAAAGAGACATTTATCTGGAGCACTGCGATATCGGTTTCCTGATTGTAGTCGATAATTTCTGCGTCCGCAGTCACATTGTTCTCCCGATCTTCCAGATGCACATTGTCACGGAGCACTGCAATTTTTGTTTCCCGGTCATACGACATCTGTCCGCAAGAGAACGCCATATTCGTTTCAAAATTCTTGCCGGTGACGTTGCCCGTAGCAGTGACGGTGCGAAAATCGGTACCGCTCATTTCGATGCGGTCAGCAGCTATTTCAATCGATGCGGTACGGACGAACGCGTTTCCCACCAGCGTGGTGTGGTCGCTCGTGTTTCCCGCTGTACCGGTCATGCCATTTGCAGAAAACGTAATCTCTTCTGCGCTGAGCGGACACAAAAGCCAGAGCACCGCCGCTGCACACCGTATTCGCATCACGGCACCGTCCCTTCAGAAGAAACCGCTGCCGCTTCCTTGTCCGCGCTGATAATCGTGCCGGACACTGCCCCCGTAAACAGAAACGTGTTGCTCACCGCGCTTGCAGAAAAACCCGCTCCCCGCACGGTCGTGTTGTCTTTGACCAGCGTGATGTTGTCGTTGCGGCCACTCGTTAGCTGCTCGGTGCGTTCGTTCCAGCGAAGCAGATGCGCGGTCAGACTCACGGCGCGGGGCACGTTCACCAGCGAAATATCATCGTAGAGTTCATAGATGCCCGTTGTGCGGTCAAATGCAAGCAGCCCGCAGGCGCCGGACGTTTCTGCCGCACCCGCATCGTCAAATAGAGCGAATTGCACTGTCTGCGCGTACATCCTTCTGCCGCCGCGGTACTGTTCTATATATGCTGCGGAAAAAGCAGCGTGTTTTCTGCCGGCAGCATACCGCAGAAAGCGCACATCGGAAAACGTCACATCAGGAACGTCGTCTTCAACGGAAGACGTATCTGCCCGATAGGTAAGCGAACACGAACAGAATGCCAACATCGCTGCACAAAACAGTGCGGCCAGAATGCACCGCCTCAATCCTTTTGCTCCCCCAACACCGCACCGATAAACGCAGAAAAAAACGGATGCGGACGCGCCGGACGCGAATTGAATTCAGGGTGATACTGCACGCCAATACCCCATGGATGCCCGCTCCATTCAAAGGCTTCAACGCTGCCGTCAATCGTCGAGCTCGCACAGACAACTAGTCCGCACGCTGCCATGTCATCCGTGTAGCGACGGTCAAAGATATATTTATTGCGGTGCCGCTCGTTGATTTCGTGCTTTTTATAGAGGTTCGCAAGTTTTGTGCCTTTAACCAGCTGCACCGTGCTTGCGCCGAGTTTCATCAAACCGGGCGATGTCAGCCACGCCTGCTCTTCCGGCAAACTGATAATGGCATGTTCGGTCTGCATGAACTCCGTGCTGTCGGCATCGCTCCAGCCGCACAAACTCCGCGCTGTCTCAACCGCCATCAGCTGCATGCCAAGGTCGATACCCATATACGGAATGGCGTGTTCACGCGCATACTTCACCGCTGCGAGCAGTCCCAAAAATCCACGCTGTCCGGAACTTCCCGGCACAATGATACCGTCAACATCCGAAAAAAACGGCTTTACGTCGTTGGTGCTTTCGATCGTTTCTGCATCGATTTTCTTGAGCTCAAGCGCCACCTGATAGTCGGTAACCGCTGCATGCAGCAGCGCCTCACACACCGATTTATAGCAGTCATCTAAATTGTCTTTTTTACCAACCATACCGATGCGGATTTTTTTTCGCGGCGCGGCAAACTTGTTCAAAAACGATGTCCACGGCCGGATCAGACATCGCTCTGATGGCAGTTCAAGTCGTTTTAATATAAGGGAATCGATGCCTGAACGGTGCAGCACCACCGGCAGTTCATAGATTGACTCGTGTATGTCGGGTGACGTAAAGACGGCATCAGACGACACATTGCAGAACAGCGCGATTTTTTTACGCATCGCGCCGTCCAGCTGCCGTTCCGTGCGGCACAGCAAGATATCCGGCCGGATACCGACTTCCTGCAACTGCTTAACAGAATGCTGCGTTGGCTTTGATTTGAGCTCGCCGCCGGTAATCGCCGGTACCAGCGTCAAATGCACCGAGACAATATCGTGCCGGTCAAACTCGCGGATAAGCTGCCGCGCCGCTTCCAGATAAGGAACGGATTCCATATCGCCAACGGTGCCACCGATCTCTACAATCACGATGTCTGCCGCCGTCTGCGCGGCCACAAACAGGATGCGCCGTTTGATTTCATCGGTAATGTGCGGAATAACCTGTACCGTGCGTCCGTTGTATCGACCAGCGCGCTCGTTTTGAATCACCTGATTGTAGACTTTTCCGATAGTGATGCAGTTATCACTCGTCAAACGCCCCGTCGTAAAGCGGGAAAAAACGCCTAAATCGCTGTCGGTCTCCGCGCCGTCTTCGGTAACATACACTTCTCCGTACTGATAGGGACTAATAGTACCGGCATCCACGTTGATATACGGATCACACTTTATCATTGCAACAGAACGACCGCTGCATTCAAACAGACTTCCCAGCGATGCGGCGGCAACGCCTTTGCCGAGACCAGAACATACACCACTCGTCACCAGTACATATTTGCTCATAGAATAAATATTCACATTTCGTGTTTTTTTAGTCAAGCTGTAATTGCCATATTTCAGATATTGCACTATAATAAAACTATGACCGATACATTGACAGACGCGGAATTTGAACAATTCCGAAGTATTATATATAGCGAAAGTGGCATTACGTTTTCGGAAACAAACCGTTCCATCCTTGAAAGCCGCATCAAGGAGTTGATACGTGAAAAGTCAGTCGCATCCGTCAATGACTATTATAAATTGGTAACAACAAACAGCGACGAAATGAAATACATGCTTGATGCGGTAACGACAAACTTAACGCGTTTTTTTCGCAATCAAGCTCATTTTGATGCGCTGGAGCACTTTGTTATTCCAAATATATTGAAAGAAAAAGAAAAGGTGGGCAATACAAAAATCCGCGTGTGGAGTGCCGGCTGCTCAACCGGTGAAGAACCGTACACCATCGCGATGCTTTTAAAATCGATTCTTCCCGCCCCCTATACATTCGCCATTACCGCATCTGATTTATCGCTGAAATCGCTTATGACGGCAAAACTCGGCTATTACGCCGCTTCAAAAGTGACGGGAATTCCTGACTCCTATCTGGCAAAGTACCTCACAAAATCGACAGACGGCTACCAGATGAATAAAGAAATTATGGATACTATCCATTTTGACTATCACAATCTCAAGCATGCGATTACCGAACGAAACTTCGATATTGTGTTTTGCCGGAATGTTCTGATTTATTTTGATGAGCCGGCACAACGCGCCGTCATCAACAATTTCTATGAAGCCATGGCGCCGCATTCGTATCTGTTCATCGGGCATTCGGAGTCGCTTTTCGGCATGGATACTAAATTTGAATTTGTAAAAACCGAACAAACAACATTGTATCAAAAGAATGAACCATAACTTTTTCCAGTGAGGCACTATTTTTATGGAGAATATATCCGTTCTTATTTGTGATGACTCTGCGCTCATGCGCAATTTGATTTCGCGTATTGTCAACGGTATTGAAGGCATGAATGTCGTTGCAACTGCCATCAACGGGCAGTTTGCATTGCAAAAAATTCCTGACGTTAAGCCGGACATCATCATACTTGACATAGAAATGCCGACGATGAACGGCATACAATTCCTTGAGGAACGCCGAAAACGCGGGATTGACATTCCGGTTATCATTCTGTCAAGCGTTGCAAAAGAGGGCGCTGCCGTTACCATGCAGTGCCTTGAGTTGGGGGCGAGTGATTTTATAACAAAACCGGGCGGCTCAGTTTCCATCAATATTGAATTGGTCACCGCTGATTTAGTCGAAATGATCGCTTCGTACGGCGGCATGTATGCGTCTCGCCACGGTAAGCCCGTCGGAAACGTGACATACTTTATGCGGCAGGTAAAGATGCACGCGGCCGAACACTTTGTAACCCAACAGAAGGGAACACACGGGCAGACCGCGACAGCTGCAAAGGAACAGCCTTCTCCGCTTTTGTCATCCATGGAGAAAACGGTCAAAGAACCAGCAGTCATCACTCCGGAACGCGAGGGCGGACGCATTGACATTATTGCTATAGGGATTTCGACGGGAGGACCGAACGCTTTGCGTGAAGTATTCAAGATGGTTTCTCCCGGATTGCAGCAGCCAATACTGGTTGTGCAGCATATGCCGCCGGGTTTTACCGCCGAATTTGCCATAAGCCTTGACCGCATCTGTCCGCTAAAAGTAACAGAGGCAAAAGACAACGATGTGCTGGAAGGGGGGCATATTTACATTGCGCCCGGTGATTCACATATCTACGTTGAATCGCACGCACAAAAAAATGTCATTCGGCTGTCACAGGACGCTCCGTGTAACGGACATCGGCCGTCAGTCAGCTATTTGTTTCATTCTATTACGAAGATTTACAAGAACCACGCACTCGGCGTCATTATGACCGGTATGGGAAAAGACGGAGCGCAGGAACTTGCCGATATGCGCAAAGAAGGCGCGTGGACACTGGGGCAGGATGAAAAAACGGCGATTGTGTATGGCATGCCGAAAGTGGCATGGGAACTCGGCGGCGTACAGAAACAGGTAGCGCTCGAAGATATGGCGCGTGAAATCTGTACACTTGCAAAGGAACACCGCACCGCTTGAACGCCGCCGCGGATGTGTGCGGTCAACTGAAATGACTGTGCGCTTCCGCACCAACGCCCTGTTACAACATGATGAACGGGCACGATTTTTACAGTTTTTCTAAAAGTTAGCGGCTTCTTACGAGCATCAGTATCAATGCAAAAATATAAAACAGCGTTGGCACTACAGCAAAAAGCAGCGTGGCAATCGGAATAGCGGCAACAGTGATGCCGCCTGAAACAACAATACCGAGCTGCACCAGCATGTCGTATACAATACCCGCATACGAGGTAACAATGCCGGCAACAAGGCACATCCACGCCGCATCGCGTGTGCGCGACCACAACATAATCGCAAGAAACGCAGCAATTCCACCGACGACAAGTTTAATAATTAATAACACTACCTCTGTCTGCATTATATTACACCTTGAATGGAGCATTCTTTAGTTTTGTGAACACGCCTTTGTCTACACCGAATGGTACGATTGACGGCACTGTATAGTCGGGGCTAATGACGAGCGCACAGTCAAGACAATGGCGCACAAAATCTGCATACGCACTTTCTGCAATTTTCGGATGAAGATACGGCCCGGTACGCATCCAGTAGTTCGTCAATACAGTGTCATATAAAAACCAATCTTTTTCTGTGCGCTCCTGTAACGCGGCAATCATATTGTAGAGCGAGCGCACAATTCCAGCGGCAAGCGGCGCCGCTATACGCGCATTTTGGGGCGCCGCACAACCAGATGCGAGAGCAGTTTCATATACGTTGTTTTGTACGGCAACAAGATACACGGAAGATGCCCACGGAAACGGCGGCGCAATGACAACACAATCAGCAGCATGCCAGTCTCTGCTGCTCCACGCCTGCCACAACGATGTGCGCTCCGGTGAAAACGCAAGCGCGAGCGCGTGGGCAGAGCTGTCGCTGTCGCATATAAACACATTCCGTGCATCGCCGAGCAACGCACACACCGCCTTTGCAATGCGCGGCGTATAGTCGGTGTCAAAGCTACCGGTAACACCGCGGTTCATCACGTTTTTAAACACAGTGAACGAAGTACCACGCCACCCCAAAATCGCACGGCCGCCTTCTTGATATAGATCGGTAAGACGAACGCCTTTTCGTGTGTAGAGGAAATAGCCGCGCGCGCGCTGTACCGTGCCGTAGCGCTGCGTCATCTCTGCCGCTAAAAAATCAACAGCTGCCATTGCACTAAATATAACACAAAGCACGGCATGTTGCTACCTGCGGCAACACGCCTCAGAAAACGCATGGTACTCTCGCCGTCCATCGTCATCACCATGAGTGCGCGCGTCGCGCTTTCTCTGGCTACATCCCTCGGCACAAGTTAGCGCATACGCTTTTGTAGCTGCTCCATCGCATTGTATTCGTAGTGCCGCTCTCTGTCGTTTGTCGGCGCGCTATTCACGCTTATTTCCTAATAATCATTTACAAGTGAGCGAGAATAAATACCATACCAAAAATAAATATTCCAATCCCACAACCAATTAACCCTATGACACTTTTTTTCAATATATAAGCTTTCTTTTCATCAGTATCATATATCGGATTTTTTAATTTTCCTTTTCCTATTAGTAAATCTCGTACAAAGAAAGGAATAAGATACACAAAAAAACCTATTATTATAAATCCAAGCAACATTTCTTCCCCCAAATCGGATAGAGGACAGATTTAATCTACAAGCCCTCCTATTATCCCTATACCCATAAAAATAAAAACGGAATTGTTACAAGCAATCCTATTGTACCTCTAATAATATCACCTCTTGATTTCAAAAAACATTTTGTAACAGGATGCATTCTTTTACCCCAAGCCAATCAGTATACCTATAATGAACCAATAAAGAAACAGGCATAAAAAAATAAACAAAGAAACCATGCCGAAAAAAGCTGCCATACTCCGTTACTATCATACAGCTGGCATCATTCCCCGTAACCGTAAAATCACGAAAGCGAATACATAATACGCGCTTTTCGATGTTTGTTCGCTCGCAGTCAACAGCCAACAGACGTGTTCAGATTGAATGCATTCGGGTGCGACGCCATGAACCGCGCATGCACTATCGCACCCGTTGCGAAAAAACAGGCAGAAAAACTACACTTTGAACGCATCCATGCCGGCGATGACGCTCGCAATGCTCTTTTCATTGAGAACGATGCTTTCGTTCGTCTTTGCAGCAGCGTAGGAAATAGTTGTCGTCTTGTTCGATATGTCGCCCATACTATTCCGAACCGTTTCCGTCAACTGGTGAAGCTGCTCTATCTGCACCGACGCTTGCGTCCCGTTTTCGAGTACCTCTTTTGCATCGGACTTTACCTGCGCAGTGATGTCATTGATGTGCCGTATCGCGTCAAGCACCTGCTTGCCCGCCGTACCCTGCTCCTGCATCGCATTCGTTATGACGTGCTCCTGTTCGTTCACTTTCTGGGTAAGCGCAAATATGGTTTCAAAACGTTCTTCAACCAAAGCGCTCGACTGCGCAATCTCATCGATGGACGATTTAACGTCAGCAAGCGCGTGCTGAATTTTGTTTCCCTGCGAATTCGACTCTTCAGCAAGTTTGCGGATTTCATCGGCAACGACGGCAAACCCTTTACCCGCAGCACCCGCATGCGCCGCTTCTATGGCGGCATTCATAGCAAGGAGATTCGTCTGGGCGGCAATATTCTGAATGACCGACGACGCGTCTACGAGCGACTGCGACTGATCGAATATTTTCCGTGACAACGTCACCGTGTTTGCCACAAGATCGCGGCTCGTCTGCGATTCATTTTGCAAGGAATTGATTGACTCTTTGTTGAGCACCAGTATCCGCTGCACTTCATTGATGCTCGCTGCCATCTGTTCATTTGCGGAAAGCGACTGCATAATACTTGCCGCCTGATCATTGATGCCTTGCGAAAGCGCGTTTATGCTTTTGACAATAACATCGACGGCATCTTTCACCTTGTCAACACCGTCAACGTGCCCTTCCATCTGCTCCTGTACAACGTGGATGG
>JAFUFE010000093.1 GCA_017470085.1 Treponema sp. | reverse complement strand
ACGCTCGGCGTGACGTTCGGTGCGGCCAAAAACGTCACCGAACATTTCAGCGTCGGCATGACGTTTTCTGGCGGTGCGTTCTGGGGCGCTGGAAACGACTGGCTGCTGGAAGCCGGTTTCGGCGCGCTCTTTCGGTTTCCGCGCCTCGGATTTTTGAGCGATGTGCGTGTCGGTGTGTCTGTTCTGCACTTAGGGAAAACCTACACGGCAACGACACTTCCCGGCGCCTATACACCGTCCCGTACAGCGGATATGTTTCCCGGTATCGGAATGCTCAAGCTGGGAGCTGGCGCGCTCTTTGTGGACACGAAGCGTTTTGACCTTGGCATGACGCTCGACCTTTCATTTCCATCGTTTCAGAACTGCATCGTCGACGTTGGTCTTGAGTTTTCAATTATCGACGCGGTCTATGTGTCCGTTGCCGAATCGTTCAACATACGCGAGCTCGTTTCACACTATAGGGATGTCATGCCGTCAGTGAGCATCGGCTACCGATTTATCTTCAAGACGGGAGGCGCCCAGGTGCTGGCGGCGCGTGGCTGGCAGGAAAGCGAAATGCGCGTCGAACTCGGATGGAAAAATCTCTATGAACAGACGAACGCGTTTTCCGGCGACGTGCTTTTGAAGTTTGGTACGCAGGATACCGAGCCGCCGGTTATTGAACTGTGGGGAGGAGAGTGATGATACGGTTCCAATACAAACGGTGCGCGGTTGGCGTACTTGTCGCATTCTGGGGACTGTCCGTGGCGGTTGCCGAACGGGCGCCCCAGTATATTTCACCGAACAATGACGGCGTGCAGGATGAATTGGTCATACCGATGCGCATCACCGACAAGCGCTACATCCAGTCGTGGAGCATCGTCATCATGAACGAGGCAGGGTTCGTCGTCCGCACGATAGGGAATAAAATCGCACTGCCGGAAAAGGTGACGTTCAAATCGTTTTTCAAACAGCTGGTTACACCGAAACGGGGTGTAGATGTGCCGTCCGCCGTGGTCTGGAACGGCGTGATGGACAACGGAGAGACCGCACCTGACGGCGTGTACACCTATTATGTCACGGCGACTGACGATAACGGCAACGAAGGGCGCACCGACACCTATACCGTTATCGTCGATACGCAGGCACCGGACATCGCGCTCCGGGGGCCAGCTGACCGCGTTTTTGGCGAAGGCGCAAAATCGGAATTTTCGGTCAATCAGTCAGGCTCCGAGGAAGACAGCTGGACGGGTGTGTTCCGCGCTGCGGATGGAACTGTTGTGCGCACTTACCGTTGGACGGGACGGCCACAGCCGTTTTCGTGGAACGGCACGGATGATAACGGCGGCTTTGTTTCCGACGGTGTGTATTCCTATGAGGTTTCCGCAACCGACCGGGCGGGAAACGTCTCCCCTCCTGCATCTATCCAGAACATCATCTATTCTGCTGAAAAGCCAGTAACGGCGGTTGCCGTGAACGGTACCCGCTATTTTTCGCCCGGTACGGACAGCGCGCAGGGAACGGTGACGCTCGACATAACGATTCCGGTGCCGGCAGCGCGGAGCGCAAACCGTCTAACCAGATGGGCAGTTGAAGTGGTGAACGAAAAGGGCGCCGTCGTCCGCCGGTATGACGGTGCGCACGATACTGTTCCTCCAGCGCGCATCGTGTTCGACGGTATCGATGCGTCCGGTGCACGGCTGCCCGACGGCACCTATCAGGCGCGTGTGACGGCACAGTATCTCAACGGGTATGAAACAGCGCCGCTCTATTCTCCTCCTTTCGTGATAGATACGGAAAAACCGCGTGCCCGCACGCGCGTTTCTTCCAAAGTGTTCGGTGCTGGAGATAAGACCACGTTGACGGTAACGCAGAATACAGAGGCGAAAACCTATGCACCGGTGGACGAATGGACAGGTACGATTTATCGTGCTGACGATCGAACAACGCCGGTGCGTACGTTCGCATTCGGCAGCTATCCGCCCGCGCAGGTGACGTGGGACGGATTCACCGATGCCGGAACGCTCGCGTCGAACGGCAGCTACGTCTACGAACTTTTTGCAACCGATCGGGCGGGAAATACAGCACGAATAGACTCTGAAACGTTCAGTCTGGACACGTCTGCGGCACAACTGCTGCTTGTCGTCCGCGAGCGTGCATTCTCTCCCAACGGCGACGGCCGGAAAGACGTGCAGACGTTTACGCCAGTTTTGCAGACGGGTATCGGTGGCGTGGTGGACTATCAGTTTGTCATACGCGACGAAAAGGGGCGTGCTGTCCGGTCGTCGCGCGGTACAGCTGTGCCTCCAACATTGTCATGGGACGGGCAGAGCGATGACGGCACGCGCTGTGCTGACGGGCAGTACACTGCTGTGCTGACCATAACGTCGGCAAATGGCGCGTCGGCAGCAGTGACGACACCGCCGTTCGTGCTTGATACGGTGCCACCGTCACTGTCTCTGGAAGCCGCATGGACGATATTTTCCCCTGATGGGGTAAGCCGGCGGCAGACGATTCCGGTGACCGTCAAAGACTGTACGAAAGAGACGCAGTGGACGGCCACTGTAACGAACAGCCGCGGCAGCGCGGTGCGCCATTTTTCATGGAATGGGACCGTACAGACCGCCGGTAAACCAGAGTTTTCCTGGGATGGAGCTGATGACGCAGGAAATACGGCTCCGGATGGCGTGTACACCATTGCGATTCAGTCGGAAGACGACGCCGGAAACCGATTCGATGCAGCCATACGGAACATCACACTCGACAGCAGGGACGTGCGCGCCTACATCACGCGCGAATACGACGGTATCTCCCCCAACGGTGACGGGCAGCTCGAGCAGCAGGAGTTTGCTATCCGAACGTCCGTACCTGATGGCATTGAAACGTGGGAATTTGCCGTTCGGCGGGAAGACGGCACGGTGGTGCGACGGTGGACACAGGATGACAGTGCATCCATTCCTGCAGCGATTACCTGGGATGGTCGCGACACAGCGGGCTCTCCCAGCGAAGGGACGTTCATCGGTGTTCTAACAGCTGCCTATAAAAAAGGGAATGACGTACGTGCGGTGAGCGCACCGTTCGTCTGTACAGCGACGCCTCCCGTGCTGACGGTGCAAACGGCTCCTGAGTATTTTAGCCCCGACAACGACGGTACCGATGACGAACTGTACATCCGCCTCCGCGCCGTAACAAAGGCAACCATCGCGCGCTGGTCGTTTGCTGTGCACGATCCGATGGGGCGTCCGTTCTGGCAGACGGCAGGTACATCGTCTATCACCGAGCTTATGACATGGGACGGTTTGAGCAACACCCAGAAAGATGCCGCCGGACGTGCTGAACGGGTGCAGTCTGCGGTCGATTATCCGTGGACGTTCACCGTTACGGACACGCTCGGTATGACGTCGACGGTAACCGGCACGATTCCCGTCGACGTTTTGGTGATCCGCGATGGCAATGTGCTCAAAATGGCCGTGCCGTCGATCATATTCAGGAGCGATCATGCGGATTTCCGTGTGGAGACAGCGCCCGGCAAACGTGACGGCGTGACGCAGGAACAGGCAGCAAACAACGAGCGCGTCTTAAAGCGTATAGCAGAAGTGCTCAATAAATTTCCCGATTACCGCGTCACTGTCGTCGGCCACGCGAATCGCACGACTGACAATGAGCGCGAGGAGACCGAAGACAATCCGCGGGCGTGGGGGCCGGCACTCATTCCGCTCTCTCAGTCCCGCGCGGTGTATGTGCGCGATTATCTGGTGCAGCACGGCGTCGCGGCAAACCGATTGTCCACCCAGGGCAAAGGTGGTACCGAGCCTGCCGTCGACTGGCATGACCGCGAAAACAACTGGAAAAACCGTCGCGTCGAGTTTATTCTGGAAAAGTAACGGAGTGGCAGAAATATCGTGTTCCGTCCGCGTAATAGCTGCGGACGGTGCCATCCGGATACTTGACTAACGACGGTACTTTTTTGTATACTAATTGCCGTATATATGACGACGTGCAGTGTTGTCCGCTGCTTCTGCTGCCGGTGTTGTCGATTTTAAACGAGAGGTGTGTCTATGTACGCAGTGGTAGAATATAAGGGAAAACAGTACAAGGCAGAGAAAGGGACAGTGCTCACGGTGGATAAAATTGATGCCGCGCAGGGCACGGTGATCGATGTTGACAGCGTGCTGTTTGTAAACAACGATGGCGTCGTCAGTGTCGGTGCCCCCTATGTTTCCGGGGCAAAGATTCAGTTTGAAGTGGGTGAATCGTTCCGCGACAAAAAAGTGCTCGTGTTTAAGTACAAGTCAAAGAAGGATTACCACCGCCTGCACGGTCATCGCCAGCACTATACGAAGGTGACGGTAAAAGATATTATTGTGTAATAGACGAGCACATGATTCAGGTGTTTCTGACACGGAAGCCGGACGGCGAATTTGTTTCGTGCCGCGTGCATGGACACGCTGCCTTTGCCGCTCGTGGTGCCGACATCGTGTGCAGCGCCGTGACGATTGTGCTCCGTACCTGTGCAGCGGTGCTCGATGCGACAGAAGGAGTGCGTGTTACAGTCGATGCGCCGGAGCGTGGTTCGATGTCTTTCGGAGCGGCGCAGGATGATATGCATCAGGCAGTCACCGCACGGCTCGTGTGCATCGGCGATGTGCTTGAACAGGGCATAGCGTCGTTGGAACGGGAGTTTCCTGGGCACGTCGCGCTGGTTGTTGAAACGGCAGAGTACATGAGGGCAGACAAACAATGAACGCTGTCTGATTGGTGTCAAGCGCGGGCGGGTCGGTGTGTCCCACCTGTCGGTAAGGCGCGGGGTGTTGGTTGTGCCGGTGCATGGTGCAGCGCGACGAGAGGGAACACAACACACGGATTGCCGGTTGTTCGGTGATTTTTATGGGAGTACGATATGGGCAGGTCAAGAGGCGGAAGCGGCGCGAAAAACGGCCGTGATTCCAACCCAAAAGGGTTAGGCATAAAAAAATACGGTGGTGAAGCGGTCACTGCTGGTTCCATTTTGGTCAAGCAGCGTGGTACCAGAATACACCCCGGAAAAAACGTCGGTCGCGGCGGGGATGACACGCTCTTTGCAAAGCTGGACGGCGTGGTGACGTACCACGATCGCATGAACAGAAAATACGTTTCGATTACGCCGCGCACGTAGGGTGCGATGCAACAGCTCATGCCGTGTGCGCCGGTGCCGGGAGTATGTTGGGCGCTGTGCAAAAAGAAGCGGCATCTGGATCTGTGCATTCATGAGCCGCGCTGGCCTTTACGAGCGGTGCGGCGAGCATGACGGCTATGCTCAATTTCTGGGAATAGTCACCCGGCACACGATATTGCCGGGTATTTTTTTGCCGTCACATGTACCGGTGGTGCTGTTTTCTGCCGTATTGCGGCCGGGTGAATGGCTTATGCCGGTGAACTGGCTGACGGGCGGCGTATAGTTCGTGCAGTTGCGGCAGACAGGATAGCTATGATTCAGTTTGCGGATGAAGCAGTCATTGAAGTGTGCTCCGGTAAGGGCGGAAACGGATGTATTGCGTTTCGGCGGGAAAAATATATTCCGCGCGGTGGTCCGAATGGCGGCGACGGCGGTAACGGTGGCAGTGTTGTCTTCTGTGTGAAGCGCAACATGCGTACACTTGCCAAAATCAGACGACAGCACACCTTTAAGGCAAAGAACGGCGGCGACGGACAAGGCTGGAATAAACACGGTAAAAACGGTGCCGATGTCGTCATCGCTGTGCCGCCGGGAACAACCATCCGCGATGCTGAGACGGGAGTACTGATTCACGACTTTACGGCTGATGCTGTCGACGATTGCTTTGTTTTTTTGGCAGGTGGTAAAGGCGGTTGGGGAAATATACATTTTAAAACTGCTACCAATCAGGCACCGCGCATCGCCTATCCGGGAACGCCGGGTGAAATACGGCGGCTGAAGCTTGAGCTCAGTATTATTGCGGACGTGGGGCTCGTTGGCTTTCCCAATGCGGGAAAGTCTTCGCTGTTGGCAGCGTTTACCAATGCGCGGCCACAGATTGCGCCTTATCCATTTACAACGAAGATACCGCACCTCGGTGTGCTGCGCACCCCCGATGAAGAAGACGTCATCATAGCGGACATCCCCGGCATCATCGAAGGTGCGTCAGCGGGAATCGGCCTCGGCTTTGATTTTTTGCGCCATATTTCGCGCACCGCATGTCTGCTCATCATGATCGATGTGAGCGATGAGACCTGCTTTTCTGCATATACAACGTTGCTCGGCGAACTGTCCGCCTATTCAAAAGATTTGTTGGCAAAGCCGCGCATCGTGCTCTGCAATAAAATCGATGTGGCCGGCGCAGCTGAACGTGCGCTCCATGTTATGGATGCAATCCATGCAACGGATCCAGCGGTCAGTACGATTGCGTTGTCCGTTAAGACACAGAAAGGATTAAAAAATGCAGAAAAAGCGATTTGTGCACTCGTGCAGGCAGCGTCCGACACGCAGGAACGGGATGACCGGCGCCGTACTGCTTTTTTGGAAACTCGATCTGTCGATGAAAGCAGAGCAGTGCAGTATCCGGGGAGCGAGCGGTGAAGGTGGCAATCTTCGGCGGAACGTTCAATCCGTTCCACATTGCGCACGCCATGCTCGCCGACATCGCGGTTACGGAGCTGGGATACGACCGCGTGCATATCGTGCCGGCACATACCCCCCCTCACAAAAAAATGGGAGAAGCGACGGCTGCACTGGATCGGCTTGCCATGGTACAGGCGTTCTGTGCGTTTGACAGGCGATTTGTGGCAGATGGCAGGGAAGTGGAACGCGGGGGGGTGTCGTATACGTACGAGACCGTTACGGACATTATCCGTCAGTACGGGGCAGCGCTTGACGGTCGGCCGGCGCTTTTGCTGGGGCAGGAGACAGCGGCTGAATTCCAGAAATGGCACCGGGCAGCGGAACTCGCAGAAATTGTTACCGTCGTGATTGCCCGGCGGCAAAAAACGGCGGACATGGCCGTGCCGTCGCACGGAGCGAATGTGCCACTCGGAGCTTATGCGGTACGGCCTTTCGACGGAGATGGAGTGGTGCCGGTGTCCTACGCACATTCCCGCGTCTTGGACAATGCTCTGTTTCCGGTATCGTCAACTGATATCCGTGCCCGGATTGCAGGCGGCATGAGTTTCCGCTATCTTGTGCCACCGCCCATTTTTGAGTATATTAAAACGCATCAGCTCTATGGATACAACAGCCAGAATACATGACATTGCCGAACTTACGGAGCGCGTCCGCCGTTTTGTACAGAGTGTGGTCACGGTGCCACGGTATGAGCATTCAGTGCGGGTTGCACAGATGGCAGAACAGCTGTGCGTACGCTTTGGCGCTGACGGAGCGCTCGGCTACTTTGCGGGAATAGCGCACGACATGTGTAAGGATATGGACGGCACGCAGCTGCTCGAATACGCTGCGCGTGATGGTAGGGTGATCTCCCGTCTGGAGATGGAGCGGCTGTCGCTTTTGCACGGACGTGCGGCAGCGATGCTGCTCCGTGATCGTTTTGGTGTGACGCATCCGGATGTGCTGGAAGCGGTTGCCGTGCATACATTCGGCGCGGTCGGCATGGGGCATCTCGCAAAGGTGCTCTATGTGGCGGATAAAATCGAACCGGGAAGGCGTTTTGTAACGGACGCATACCGCGCGCGGCTTTCGCAGTGTTCACTTGATGAACTCGTCCGTCAGGTGGTGCGTGACAGCATCGCCTTCGTGTTGAAACAAGGGGAGCCGGTTGCGCCGGAGTCGCAGGCGTTGTTGGAGTCGCTTGAAGTATGATTGTTCACAAAATGTGGCGTAATGTATTTTTTTTGTCGATTATCGTTCTCATAATTGCAGCAACCAGTGTCGTTATCGGGTTGTCCATACGCACTGACCGGGTGACGGAGCTGCTGTATTCACACCAAGTTATAAACGTGCTGTTTGTCATTGAAGATGGTGATGGGGGGGTATTGTCATCCAACGTGCTTGTGTACTATCCAGTGTCGCATCGCGCGGTGATTGTAACCGTACCCGGTAACACGGGAGTACTTTTGAAAAGCCTCGGGCGCGTTGACCGTATTGATACAGCGTATGTGGAAAAGGGAATCGGCGTATACAATAACGAAGTCAGCGATCTGCTCGGCATTTCAATACCGTTTACGGTCGCCATTTCGTTCAATGATTTTGTTCCGTTCGTGGATTTGCTCGGTGGCATCAAGGTGTTTATCCCGGAACCGGTTGACGCGCTGTCTGTCGATAAAGCTGAACGGTGGCTGCTGCCGTCAGGGGTGGTAACGCTTGACGGAGATAAGGCGGGCACATACCTGCGCTATCGGCTTGAAAATGAAACAGATGCCGCTGTCGAGGAGCGGTGTCAGAACATACTCATAGCGCTCTTTTCCGCTATCGCTGAAAAAAAAGCAGTCGTGTTTGCCCGGTCGCATTTCCGCCAGTACAGTTCGCACCTGAAGATGAATGTCGATGCCGATGATGCCTACCAGTTGTTTTCAGTTCTGTCGAACATACAGATCGACTACCTGATCCGCCAGACCGTTACCGGTTCCTATCAGCGAGTTTCCGGGCGTCTGCTGTTGATGCCGTTCAATAACGGGGAGCTCATCAGAGCGTCCGTAAAACAGTCAACGAGCATCATCGTTGCAAGCAGCGATACCACTGCACATCGAATCTATATTCTGGAGATTCAGAACGGTACCACAGTGCAGGGACTTGCACGTAACACCGGAATCCTGCTTGACAATGCGGGATATGACATTTTGCGCACTATCAACGCTGATCGGGATGACTATGAGACTACCCGTATCATCGACCACATCGGTAATCGTGCGGCAGCGGAACTGCTCGGCACATTTATCAACTGTACGACTATAGAAGAGGAGACCGTTCGTTTGTCAGATACTGTCGATGCGGCCGATGTCGATTTTACGATAATTTTGGGAAAAGATTTTGACGGGCGGTATGTGCGCGCTCCGCGGACATCGGAGTAAAGCGCCACAGAGCACTCGATTTTGTCTGTGGCGGTTTTTCGGTGTATCGCGTGCTGTAACGGGCGCGCTCACGAATGGAGGCACTGTCCGTAAAAAAGAGCAGCCATCGATTGTTATGCAGGAATGTATCAGGGAACAGACATGAAGACGACAGAACAGAAAGCGCAAGAAATTGCGCGGCTTATGGAAGCCGGTAAAGGAAAAAACATCAGCGTACTAAACGTGTCGGCGCTCAACAGTTGGACTGATTATTTTGTCATCGTTACGGTGACCAGCTCCGCACACTGGCAGGGATTGTACCGCGACGTCAAGGAATACGCACAGGCGAACGATTTAGAGATCATGATGAAACGACGGCGGCTTTCCAATGGTGACGACTGGAACCTGATTGATTTGGGCGCGATTGTCGTTCACCTTATGTCAGAAGACGCCCATACTTTTTATGATTTGGAAAAATTGTGGCACGCGGGAACGAAGGTACCGTATGCGCTTTCCGAACAGGCAGACGATTAGAAGTCGACATCGTCTTCTTCAAATCCGTCGAGCTCGTCTTCGTCGATGAGCTCCTCACCCTCATTGAGCGAACTGACGTATCCGTCTTCAGCTTCAACATCGTCGTAGGGCTCATCGATTTCGTCATCGTCAGCAAAGGTGTCGTCATAGTCGTCGAATTCATCCAGATCATCATCAGAAAGACTGTCGTCGAAATCGTCATCGAATTCTGATTCATCGAAATCGTCTTCATCGTCGTATTCGTCGTCATATGAATAAACGCCAGACAAGCGGGCTGTATTTTCTTCGGCCGACATGAACACTCCTTACTTACATTCTCTGCGAAGCAGTTGCACAGAGAAACATAAAATCTCAGTTTGAACGCTGCACGGACAAACTGCACGGCACAGAACGGGAAAGATGTCATTTTGTGGTGCATCCGTAGTCAATTCTCCGTAAAACACCCATGTCCGTCTGACCGTATTTTACGGGTAGTATGCCAAGCGGCATCCGTTCATTTCGCTGCATTACAAACTATAATTGAGCGAAACGCATCCGTCAATAGCTTTTTCAAAAAAATGAGGATGCTGTTAAAGGCGTCGTTTGCATAAAAGCGCGTTTTGTTTTTATCATCACCGGTGGCACACAGTTTGATTCGTGCGGCGGGTGCCGGTATCGCTAAACGCTCTGCATCGAGATACGAGCGGTTAAGGAAGTTATTTCACTTGGCGCTCCCTGTTTACCGGTGCGGCGTACGGGCGCGGTTCACACACCCATACATGGACGAGTGTGCAAATCGATTTGCAACGCAGTTTCAAGCGATTTGCAGCGGAGCTTCGAGCGTACTCGAAATTATAAACCGCGCGCTATTTGAGCGTTTTTTTATGTTCGGATAGAATGACTGTCATGCCTATATCGATAGCAGAAATACAGTATGATGGTATCGGTCACAGAACAGGGAGTGTCATCCCGCAGACGATGGGTACGGTGCTGGGCGTTCGCACCGGTCAATAGCCGTGATTTTTCGTATGGGCGGGAACGGGCAAGGGGGAGGCGAAGGGGCATTGTTCCCGGTAAGACGGTGTAACTTGTTGTATTATAAGTGTTTTTAAATTGCACACACGGTGTCTTTTCAGTATTTGACAATATCGTGTATTTTCCCTATAATTATCCGTGTCTGTTGATGAGATCCATATAGCGGCGCCGGCAAAGGTCAATTTTGGTCTTTCTGTATTGCCGGTTCGCAGCGATGGATTCCATGGCATTGAAAGCATTTTTCAGGCGGTTTCGCTGTGTGATGAATTGATCGTTACGCGTGCGGACAGCGTGCGATGCTGTACGGTGTTATGTGCAGACGGTACGTTGCCACAAGTGAATACGATTGCAACGGCATACCAGGCGTTCTGTGACGTTGTCCCAGAGACGGCATGCGGAGTAATCGTACAACTTTTGAAACGTATTCCTGTTGGCGGCGGATTAGGTGGCGGCTCTTCTGATGCAGCAGCGCTCGTGAAGGCGCTTGCCACCCTGTGTGACGTAAGGCTGTCACCGCACCAAAAGAAAACGATTGCGGCCCAGGTCGGGAGCGACGTTTTTTTCTTTTTGGAGGCGGATGTGACAGGCTGTGCCATCGTGTCCGGCCGTGGAGAGGTGATTACACCGATTACGCCACGGACTGACATATATCTGCTGCTGGTGTTTCCCGGCGTATCCAGCGGAACGAAAGAGGCGTATGCGCTCGTCGATTCATGGAATGAACGCCACGCACTGGATCACGCGGTCAGTGCTGATTTGGAAAGGGTATACCATGGTCCGCTTACGGCATGGAACTTTGCAAACAGTTTTACACCCGCGATTACAAGCCGGTATCCGCAGATAGCGGCAGCGCTCGAGGCTGTACGGGCAACGGGCGCCTGTTATGCGGAGCTGTCCGGTTCCGGTTCAACAGTATACGGCGTTTTTACTTCAGGTGATGAAGCAGAAACTGCTGCGGGAAAACTTGTTGATCGGTGGGTATGTTGCGTCGTGCGTCCGGTGCACGGGGAGAAGGCAGGACTCGTTAGCGGCAACGGAGAGAAGAATGGAAGTTACAGAATTGCGTATTCGGAAAGTTGAAGGAGAAGGAAAACTGCGCGCGTACGTAACGGTGACATTTGACGATTGCTTTGTCGTGCACAATGTGAAGGTCATCGAAGGTAAGTCGGGCTGTTTTATAGCAATGCCAAGCCGCAAGACGGCGAGCGGGGAACACAAGGATGTGGCACATCCTATCAACGCTGAGTTTCGTTCAGGGCTGCAGGAGACGATACTAGATGAATACAAAGCCGGGCACATTGAAGCAGCGGATGCTGCTGACGACTAGTCCGGACTTGAAGATGATTTATTGGGACGTCGGCAAGCGGTAAGCCCCCGGCTTTTGGTGCCGGTATTCCACAGGTTCGAATCCTGTCGTCCCAGTTTTCTCGCTGCGGAACAGCGCGGGTGGTCCAATCGGCATGGAATACCCGACTGCGCTGCTGTGAGTACGCCTCTGTCCGCTCTTCCGCGGTAGAACGGGGTGATTGATTTATGAGGGGTTTCCAAAGATGGACAAGTTGGTCATCAATGCTACAATTCGTACTACAACAGGAAAACGTGCCGCAAAAAAGCTGCGCGCTACCGGCAGGATTCCTGCGGTCATGTATGACTCAAAAGGCGTGTCGACTTTGCTCGCTGTAGACGAAGTTGAATTCAACAAGGTATGGCGCGCGATTACGCCGACAACGCTCATTTCGCTCACTGTTGATGGACAGAGCGCACGAAATGCGTTCATTCAGGATACGGAATACAACATCCGTACGGATAAGGTACTGCACGCTGATTTTTTTGAGCCGGGTGAACATCAAAAAATCACGGCGACGATGAAGGTAACATACACGGGAACGCCTGCGGGCGTTTTGAAAGGCGGCTTTATGGTAAAGCACCTACCGGAAGTGAAGGTTGTGGCCGAACCAAAAAACTTACCGTCGCGCATCGAAGCTGACGTCTCCGGTATAAATATCGGCGAGGTGTATCGCGTAAAAGACTTGAACTTAGGTGATGGCGTGACGATTTTGACCGATGCAGAGACCGCGCTTGTCTCCATTGCATCTCCGCGCTGACGCACGTGCCAGAGCAGGAAGGGCTGTCTTTGCAAGGCAGCCTTTTTGTGTTTTAAAAGAACGGTGATGGAACTTTTGTCTGGAGTGCATGCCGATGCGTTTACGCGCGCAGTAGAACGCGGCTTACAATCGTGCGGTGTTGATTTGGTACGGCTCGGGCGGGAACAACAGCCGCTGGGGGGTGCGGTTTCAGGCGGAGCTGATTCGATGGCGCTGCTTGTCGCGCTGTGTTCGCTGTGCCGTGCGTACGGTGTTTCGCTTCACGTGATTACGGTCAACCACAACATGCGGGATGAAGCAGCGGCGTGTGGAGATGCGGCGTTTGTTGCCGCACGATGCGCTGAATTTTCTGCCGTAGGGGTTCCCGTCTCCTGTACAATCAAAACGATTCCGCCCGGTCGTGTCGCTGCGGTAGCGGCAGAGCGGCAGTGTGGTACAGAAGCTGCCGCGCGATCGGTACGGTATGAAGCGTTTCATGCTTTTGCGACGCAGGCGCGCCTTGCCTATCTCTGTCTTGCACACACGGCAGACGACCAGCTGGAGACAATCGTCATGCGTTTTTTGCAGGGAAGCGGCAGGAGCGGTATGCGTTCTGTGCGGGGCATATTTGTGCGGCCGCTTCTGGCGCTCTCCCGTGCGGACGTGGAATCGTTTTTGCACCGGCATGCGCTGTCGTGGCGGTATGATGAGACGAATGCCGATACGCAGTATCTCAGAAACCGTATTCGCACGGTGCTGTTGCCGCAGTTGGACGGTCTTGTGCCCGGTTGGCGGCGCGCAGTGTTGACAGGACATGAACGCGCAGCGGATGCTGTGTCTGCAATCAGGAGTGCCGCTGATTGCATTGCGTTGCATGAAATCCGTAACGGCGGAGCGTGTCGCGCTGTTTCTGTTGTACAGGATGAATTGATGAAGCTGCCGCGCGCCGTTCGCATACAGGTGGTGTACAATGCGTGCAACCTGCTCTGCATCGGTGGGCGCATTCCGTATTGGTTTGTCAGCGCGGTTGCAGACGGCACGATGGGAAGCGCAGCCGGCGTGACGGCGTGGCAAGACGGGGGGCATCTTTTTTTTAAAAAAACTGAAAAAGGGGCGACTGACAGCGGTTTTT
>JAFUFE010000092.1 GCA_017470085.1 Treponema sp. | reverse complement strand
GATCGGGCTGCTGTTTCCACCGAGCGCCGCAATCATTATGTTTGCGACGGTCAATTATTTTTCCGTCGATGTTGTTGAACTGTTTAAAGGGGCGATTCTTCCCGGTGCCATCATGGCGCTTGCAATGATGACAGTTGGCATTGTTATGGATCGGCAGACGGTCCGCCCGGCGTTTTCTGTGCGGGCAATCGGTAAGGCGTTTCTCCACAGCATCCCTGAGCTGCTGATGCCGGTGTGCATCTGCGTCGCGTTCTTTAGCGGCATGCTCGATCTGTTTGAGGTAGCAGCGTTTTCCGTCGTGTATGCGTTTGTGCTTGCCGTCATCATTCGCCGGGACTTTTCATTCAAACGGTCGGGTACTGTTATCGCTGAAAGTATTCCAGTGTCAGGGGGGGTGCTTTTTATTCTTGGAGCGGCGTCTGGAATTTCGTATTTCATTCTTGATGCGAATGTCCCTGCTGTACTGACGGAATTCATTACGCGATTTGTGCACAGCCCGTATCTGTATTTGTTTTTGATGAACATCGTTTTGCTCATCGTCGGTTGTTTGATGGACATGTTCTCCGCCATTTTAATCGTCTCGCCGCTTTTACTGCCGATTGCGGAATCGTTCGGTATTCCTGCTGTGCGCGCGTCGGTCATCTTTCTGATGAATCTATCGATTGGATTTTTGACACCGCCGGTCGGCATGGATCTGTTTATAGCGTCGTACACGTTTAATAAGCCGATGTCGAGCGTCATCCGAGGGGTCATCCCGTTTCTGTTGGTACAGCTGGTCGTGCTGCTCTTAATCACCTATGTACCGTTTTTTACGATGGCGTTCATGTAACGTGTTCCCGTGCGATGTTTTCCCGGATGAACGTGAGTTTCAAATCTTTCAGCGCCTTTGTCATTGAGACCTTATAGATGTGCGGGTTTAAGATGCGTTTGTACGATGCGTCAAAAGAATCGAGTTGTCGGTCCATGGTGGCGCGGCTTTCGAGTAGGTGCGTTTTGTCGTCGCGCCGTGGTACGGTGCGTACGCCGGCCGTAAGCCGCTGTTTTAAAAGCGGTGTGACGCGGGATGCCGTGCACGAAAACTCGCGGTAGTCGATCATGGGATGGTAGTAGTGTCCGGCGGTCGCGGGTGCAATCGTCTCTCCGTCGAGCGCCATAATGTCTGCAATCGCCATGCCGTTGTCGTCGTACAGGCGGAATACGTTTTTTATGCCCGGATTGGTGTTTTTTTCTGGATTGTCGGAAAACTTCATGACAGGAACGAGCTGATCTGTTGCAGCGTCGTACCGGGCGGCGAGTTTGTAAACGCCGGTAAATGATGACTCACTCCCGCCGGTGACGAGATGTGTTCCCACTCCCCAACTGTCAATCGGTACGTGTTGCGCAGTGAGCGCGCTGATGATGTCTTCGGTTAGTTCGTTTGAAACTGATATCTGTGCGTGTGGAAATCCTGCGGCATCGAGCCGGGCGCGCACTTCGCGCGACAGATACGATATGTCTCCTGAATCGAGCCGTACGCCGAAGTTTTTGCCGTGCGCAGCCAGTTCCCCCCCGACGGTGATGGCGCTTTTAATTCCTGACGTGAGTGTGTCATAAGTGTCAATCAGGAAAATTGAATTATCAGGGTACGCGGCGGCATAGGTGCGAAATGCTTCCTGCTCTGAAGGAAACGACATAATCCATGAGTGCGCCATCGTTCCCCGCACCGGTATGCCGTACCGCATGCCGGCGAGCGTGTTTGACGTGCCGGCTGCTCCGCCGATGAACGCCGCCCGTGAAGCGCTCATCGCGCCATCTGGCCCCTGCGCCCGGCGCAAGCCGAACTCCATGATGTCGCCTTTTTGCGCCGCGAGCCAGATGCGCGCTGTTTTAGTTGCAATCAAACTTTGAAAATTGATGTGATTCAGGAGAAGCCCTTCAACTATCTGCGCCTCGATCAACGGGGCGTGCACGCGGATGATGGGCTCCTGCGGAAAGATGACGCTCCCTTCATCCATCGCATAGATATCACCGGAAAAATGGAAGTTTTTCAGATAGTCAAGAAACGCCGGTTCAAACAGACCGAGCGATGCGAGATAGTCGATATCTTCCGCAGAGAATGAAAACGACGTCAGCGCATCGAGCATGGTTTCCGTTCCCGCCAAAATTGAAAAACCGCCGTCGAACGGCTGGCGGCGAAAAAACAGATCAAAAACTGCCGGGCGGTTCATGTCGTTCCGCCAGTAGCCGTGCGCCATCGTCAGTTCATAGAAATCGGTAAAGAGCGCGCTTGTCCGTGTGCTGTGTGTCATACGGATACCTCACTGCTGTGTTCTGTTTGCTGTGGTGAGTGCCACGGATGGGCAGGACGCTTACGGAAGCGGTAGGAATACCACGCGCCGAAAGAGCGTCCGATAAAGCGAGAGAAGAATGCCGCGGCCTTCCACGGAAGTCTGGAGATTGCGCACCGGCTGCCGCGCCGCGCCTGTGCAAGACAGTGCCGTACGACCGGTTCTACCGAGCAGCCGTGGAGTACATCCGTGCGCGCACCGTTTGAAGCCACAGCAGCGAATTCCGTACTGACGGAACCGGGACAGAGCGCGCACACACTGATACCGCGTTCCTTGAGTTCTGCAGCAAGCGCATATGAAAATGAAAGCGCGTATGCTTTTGTTGCTGCGTACACCGCAAAGTTTCCGAGCGGTAAAAAAGCGGCCAGGCTTGCAGTGTTGATGATGTGCGAACCTGCGGCCACGTAGGGAAGCACGACGCCACATAATCCGGTGAGCGCGGTGCAGTTGAGTTCTATCATGTCGAGCTGTCGGTCAAGCGCGGTTTTTGCAAATGGCCCGTACGTACCAAACCCTGCGTTGTTGATGAACCAGGAGATGATGAACGCAGTGCGCGCATGTTCTTGTGCAATGAGCGCCTGGAATCGAGCAACGCCCGCTTTACCGGCGACATCGAGCGGCAGGACGCGACAACAGATCCTGCGTGCCGATGCATCTGTGCTGTTTTCCTGCAGTGTTGTACTGAGTGCGTGCAGTTTATCCTCACGACGTGCGATGAGCCACAGTTCATCGACGTCTGCGGCAGTGGACAGTTGTCGGGCGAACTCGCTTCCGATGCCAGAACTCGCACCGGTGATGATGGCGATGCGTTTGGCGGCAGTGGGCTGTTTCATCAGATACAGTATACGTATACGGCCGGTGATGAGCAAGGCGAAACATTGACGAAGCGCTGCCGTTACTATATAGTAGAGCCCGTCGGGTGTATAATCGTTGCCTACAGAAAGTCATGCTGTTGCGTTCTTAAAGAACGAGACAGCGTGTTTTGAGGATTCGTCGAGATATCGCTTCTTTACACCGCACCGCAATAGGGTACAGAAAGGCGAGGGGCACCGTTTTCTGTAATGACTCAATGCCTGTACGTGGAGGAACGATGATGATACCGGTGCGCATTCACGCTGTCTTTTTCAGTCCGATGGGAAGTACCCGCCGGATCGTCTCTACCGTGGCGCGTTCTGTGGGGCAGCAGCTCGGCTGTCCGGTGGTGCATGACGATATTACGCTGCCCGCTGCACGGGAGCATGTTCGGACATATGATGCATCCGATATCGTGATCTACGGCACTCCCACATACGCCGGCCGGGTACCGAATAAAATTCTGCCGGTTGTACAGACCGGATTTATCGGCAACGGTGCACGTGCCGTGCCGATCGTTACGTTTGGCAACCGGAGCTATGATTCGTCTTTGACGGAGCTGTGCGAGGTGCTCTCGTCGTCTGGTTTTGTCGCGGTGGCAGCGGGCGCCTTTGCGATGCGGCATGTTTTTTCCACACGCATCGGCACGGGGCGGCCTGACCGCGCGGATACCGACGTCATCACGCAGTTTTCAAATATACTTGCAGGCAAACTACAGGATACGTCCTGGGGAAAAAATCGTGTCATCATAAAAGACGGGTCGCCGGTTGCTGGCTACTATACGCCGCTCGGCGCGGACGGAAAGCCGGTACAGTTTCTTAAAGCGAAACCGAAGACAGACCGCGCTCTGTGCACCGATTGCAAAGTGTGTGCAAAAAACTGCCCGACAGGCGCGATTGACTATGCGGATGTCAGTGCTGTTCCCGGAACGTGCATCAAGTGTCAGGCGTGCGTGTTGAAATGCCCGACCCATGCAAAATATTTTGATGACGAAGCGTTCTTGTCTCACGTTGCCATGCTTGAGCAGCACTATACGGCGCGGGCAGTCCCGGAATATTTTTTTTCCTGACGATGTGCCCGGTGGCTGCACGATGTCCGCCATTGCGGAGCGGAACACGCGGCCGTCAGCGGTTATTTCCAGAGAACTCCTTTTGTATGAGAGCGCGGTACCGGTACGGAGCTCTTTGTCCGCGGCGTCAGTTGCCCCAGTTGCCGCTTTTTTTTCTGCGGTTGATGTGGTATACTGTACGCATGAGTACACATATCAATGCGGGCGATGGTGCAATCGCCGATACCATACTATTACCGGGCGATCCGCTTCGGGCGCGGTTCATCGCTGAAAACTATCTGGAAAATGCCGTCTGCTACAATGAGGTGCGTGGCATGTACGGTTATACAGGAACGTATAAAGGCAAACGCGTTTCCGTGCAGGGGACGGGCATGGGACAAGCTTCCCTGTCGATTTATGTCAATGAGCTGTTTCAATTTTACAATGTGCAAACAGCGATTCGTATCGGTACGTGCGGAGCGATATCAGAAAAAGTGCAGGTGCGCGATTTAATTTTGGTAAATGCGGCGTGCACTGATTCAGCGCTTATGACCCAGCGCTTCGGCTTTCTCCACTACGCGCCGGCGGCACATTTTGGGCTTTTGAAAACAGCATACGATATTGCAGCGGAACGGCACGTTCAGTATTTCGTTGGGCAGTGTGCTTCGAGCGATCTGTTTTATGATGAAGCAGAAAACTGGAAAATCTGGGCACGATACGGTGTGCTCGGCGTGGAGATGGAAACCGCGGAGCTGTACACGCTCGCGGCGCGCTTTGACCGGCGAGCGCTTTCGCTTTTAACGGCGAG
>JAFUFE010000091.1 GCA_017470085.1 Treponema sp. | reverse complement strand
GTGGGCTCGGCGTCAGTGCATCCCGGCCGCTCTACGTGCATACGATAGATGCGGCGCACAACGTAGTGGAGCTGGCGGAAAACGATGATCTGAACGCATCTGCTCTGATTGCAGACACTATGGTTTGGTCCGGTGACGTTGTTCCCGACCGCCCGTTTGAGGCATCGGTAAAAATTCGGCTCGCGTCCCCACCGGTGCCGGTGCAGGTGGAAGCCTGTGCCCCAAAGCAGGGCATAGAATCCGGAAACCCGGCATGGCGCATGACGTTTCAGGAGCCGCAGCGCGCTGTAGCTCCCGGCCAATCCGCGGTGCTCTACCGAGATGGCGTTATCATCGGTGGCGGATTGATCGCTACAACCGTTTCGTAAGCGGGAAAGCGGCGTGTTGTTGTGCGTGTCGGGAGTCTCTTTCCGCTCGTGTGGTACGATTTGTTTATTTTTACATAAACCCTATTGACAAAATGGGTAATTTGTCGATATGCTGTCTGCTATCTATATGTGTAGTTCCATGAGGAGGAGAAGAATGATGAAAAAACTCGCGTTTGCCGCGATTGTCGGTGCGGCGCTCTGTGTTGGATGCTCGCGTCAGTCAGGGCGGCACACTTTAACCGTCGGTGCAACACCTGAACCGCACGCGGCTATGCTGAACGTAATCGCTGACGAACTTGCGGCCGAAGGCATTACGCTGAAAGTAGTGGAGTTTACCGATTACGTGACGCCGAACGATGCCGTTGAATCCGGGGAGCTCGATGCAAATTTTTTCCAGCACGAGCCGTTTATGAACTCGTGCAATGCGGAACGCGGATACCATCTGGTGAACGTCGGTGGCATTCACATCGAGCCGCTTGCGCTCTATTCACAGAAATATACCGACTTCAGTGCGATTCCTGACGGCGCGACGATTGCTATTCCGAACGATCCGACGAACGAAGGCCGTGCGTTGCTGCTACTGCAAGCACACGGTGTTATTACGCTTGCTGACAGCGCACACCTTGAATCGATTCCTGCTGATATTGTGGAAAATCCGAAGAATTTCCGCTTCCGCGAAATCGAAGCGCCGTCGTTACCGCTCGTGCTCGCTGATGTGGACGCTGCCGTTATCAACGGCAACTATGCACTTGCAGCCGGTTTTTCTGCGCAGGATGGTTTGCTTGTTGAGGGAGCGGCTTCCCCCTATGTCAATGTGGTGGCGGTTCACGCACAGCGTGCAGACGATGCGCGTATTGCGGCGCTCGTAGCGGCACTGAAAAGCCAAAAGGTAAAGGACTATCTGGAGCACACTTACCCGAACGGCGAAGTTGTAGCAGTGTTCTGATTTTTGGCATTCGTTCGGAAAAAACACCGGAGTATCGTCTCCGGTGTTTTTTTGTCCAGCGGTAGCGCTGCTATTGTTCCTACGCCGGACGCGGCGGGCGTGTTCCCGCCGGTCTGTTTTAGAGCAGCGGTGCTGTTTTGATTTTAACTGAACCGGCGGGAATGGAGCGCAAGACGCGGAACCCAGAGCGGCCGGATTGCCGTTCCTGCTTCGTCCCAAAAGGGCTAGAAAAGAGAAATGACTGGCGGTGCTGTCGTCGCGCGTCAATAGACCGTGAACGTCCACGAGGCTGAACGTTCGTGTCCCAGTATATCAGTGAGCGTTACCGTCAGCACGGTACGCCCGCTCGTGAACGACGCTTCGCCAAGGAGCTGCCGGGCGTCGTCGGGGTAGAGCGCTGCAAGTGGATACGGATGCCGTCCCTGTGCCACCAGTTCGGCACCGTTTTGGCTCAAAACATCATAGCTGATTTCGTCGAGCAGCACACCGTTTACGTCGATGCGGGTGCGGTATGGAACAGCGCGTTGTTGCCGCTCTTTGTACACGCGGTACAGACCTTTCGGAATGCGCCGTCCGTTTGACACGGCGTATTGCGTGCCGTCATGCGCTTCGAGGGTGAGGCTTCCTATGGTGAGCGGCAACTCTGCATCGATGCGTGGCATAATTATGCGCGGGTTGATAGCGGTGCTCATTTTTCCATCGATTATTTGAAACTCCAGACTGTTGCGTCTCTGTTGCCACGCCGAGTTACCGCTGTGTCCCAGTACGGTACCGGCGGTTATGTGCTCGGCTGTCTGAATCGACTCGGATACCGATTCGCTGTCGATGTTGCCGTAGACGGTCAGGAGGGCGTCGTTGTGGGCTACGATGATGGCCGTGCCGAGCGCTGATGGAAAAAACGCGCAGTCATCGTCGTGCTCATTGAGGACGATGAGCACAGCGCCGTCATCTGCCGCGACGATTTCAGCGGGGGTTTCAAAGATAAGCGACGTGCTGACGGTTTCCCCTCTGAACTGTCCAAAATACGTGGAGAATGAGTTCGACGTGACGTCGCCGGGATGCGGCCAGTTGAACGCGCTGAGCGATGTGATGAACAGTATGCCAACGGCAACGGTGGTCAATTTTTTCATAGTTACCTCTTGTTAACTGAGATGCGCGAAATCGTTGTGTCGCGTCCGACAAAGAGCATGTTGCCAGCGGTCTGAATGAACGCTGTCTGTGCTGAAAACGAAAACGAACCGGCAAACGTTCCAAACGATTCAATGAAGGTGACCGTGTAGCGCTCCTGCGTCTTTGACAGGACAAACGCTCCGTCGGCGATTTCTCGTACTGACAACACCTGCCCGGGAACAGGAATCGTTTCGTGCTGTTTCCCGTCGACGCTGACGATGCCAAACTCATCCGTGGTGGCATAGTAGACATTTTTGCCGTCAGCTGAAAACTGCACGAGCTTTTGCTGGGCGTCATCGGCGGGCAGAAAAAAGTGTTTGATTATTTTTATCTGTCCGCCGTCTTTCTGTGCTAAAACAAAACGCTGCCGGTTTCGCCCCGATATGCTTGCGAGATACGTGCCTGACGGTGACAGCGCCGCGCCGAGCACAACCGGATAGTCGCTTCCTCCCGGTGAAAACGTATGGTCGAGTGTGCCGTCCGCCGTAAATGAATGGATGCTGCCGTCTGCGTATCCAGCGATGGTTCCTCCTGCTGACGAAGCGAACGCCGTAATGGGGACGGCTCTGCGATACGTCCACAAAACTGTTCCATCGGCGGCGCACCGCGAAAACGCATTGCCGCCGGGAAGAAACACGTAGATACGGTCATCAGCAAAGTAGGGGAAACCGGCGACGGACAGCTGGCCTGTGGCGGTGCCATCAGTTGTATAGAACGTTACGGAACTGCTGTCTGCCGTGTATGGCGCATAGTACGTGTTTGAGATAGCGGCTTTAAAAGGGAACGACGTAAACGACGTAATCTTTCCGTCCGGTGTAAAATAGCCGATGGTCTGTCCCAGCTTATAGGAAATGAGCGTGTCGTGTGCGGCCGGGGGTGAAACCTGCGGCGAAACCATTACGTTCCATTCCGGTTCCAGCTGATATTCGCTTCCGAGCGGACGCGCTGCAGCGAATAGGTAAACAATGCAGAGCGCAGCACAAATGAGTACGACCGAAACGATTGCTTTTTGTGTTGTCATGGTGTTCTATGCTATAATAATCACTACCGCCTGTCAATCGGAACGGCTCCTGCTTGTGCGGCCGTTTGCACTACAAACTGATGCGCTGCATCTAGCAGCTGTCCGGTGCCTTGCCGAGTTGTGAATAATGGGGTATGCTGTCTTTATCGCTGCAGAGAAAACTGTTTCTGCTGCGGCAAACTTTAAAAAATGGCACCGGTATATCGCGGTGTGCCGAGAGATAGCGGTTGCTGTTTTTGTACGGTGGTTTCGGTATGGATGTAAATGAACAGACGATGCAGTCCCTGTTTGCCGCTGCCCGCAGTGCGGCGGAACAGTCGTATTGTGCATATTCTCATTTTCCGGTTGGTGCGGCGCTGCTCATGGCGGACGGTAGCGTCGTCACCGGGGTGAATGTTGAAAACCGCTCCTTTGGGCTGACGAACTGCGCGGAACGGAGTGCACTGTTTACGGCGGTGTCTCACGGCAGCCGCTCTTTTTTGGCAGTCGCGATTGCAACTCCACAGGCGGATTATCCTGTCGGACCGTGCGGTGCATGTCGGCAGGTACTCACTGAATTTGCTCCGCCAGATACCCCCGTTGTGTTTGGCCCAACATATTCGCAGGCGGTACACACGACGCTCGGCGAGCTCTATCCCTATGACAGCTTACATGAGTTGGCACAGGACGGTTCCCGATGACCAGCGGCGTGCTGTCTATACAGTATGCAGAGCGAGCAATTTTATAGTGCACGTAAAGGATTACACATGGACGACACGATTCTGACGATTGAGGAGGTGGCGGCATACCTGCGTGTCTCCGAACGGACGGTTTCCAGTTGGGCGCACAAAGGTGAAATCCCTGCGGGAAAAATCGGTATGGCGTGGCGGTTCAAAAAATCTGAGGTAGATCGATGGATAAACAGTCGCCTTTCTACAGAGGCAGATGCCGCGCGCGACTGTGGCCAGTTTAAAAATATCGTGGCACCTGACCGCGTCATTTTTATTTCCCAACCGTCAAAACAAGAAGCGCTCGTCGAGCTGGCAGAAACTCTTGCGCGGGCACCGCAGGTAAAGCGAGGGAGCGAACTCGTTGCAGAGATTCTGAAACGGGAAGCGCTCTTTTCCACGGCGATCGGTTGTGGGATTGCCGTTCCACACGTGCGGCTGCTTTCAGTTACGGATCTGGTTATGGCGGTCGGTATCTGTCGTCCGCCGCTGTCGGATTTTCAAGCGTTTGACGAGGTGCCGGTATCGCTGCTCTTTATGATTGCGGCGGCGTATTCGCAGCACGCCTATTATCTTCGGACGCTCTCTGCGTTGAGCCTCCGTTTGAAACAGAAGGATTTCCGCGCGGCGCTTACAGCCGCCAAGACACCTCGGGCAGCGTACGATGAGCTGTGCCGCCCGTAAGGATGAACTGTGCGACGGGGCGTTCTTGAGCGGTGTTCGTTCTCAATACGGTCTCACTGTTACGTGCGCGTGAAGTACGCTGCTCTTTTCTGTGGACGTTCGGGATGCTTCTGCATAGCGTGCATCTTTGCGGTACCCCGGCAGGAGCCGCACTTTCAGGCGGGATGGTGCGTCTTTGATTGCAGAGTAGTTTATATGACAAACTGATACAGGACTCGCCGCGTAAATCACTGTGGCACCGTGACGGGTATCCACTGTGTGGTGTCGTTCATATCTGCCGCTATCTGTCCTATCGGAACGGATGCGGTGGTCTCTCCCAGCAGATAGTCGACACCGTCAACAGTTATCTTTGCTCCCGGTGCGTCGAGCGCAACACCGAATACGGCATGGCTGTATGTCCGGGACACAAAAACGGTCGCGTCGATGTTCAGGTTTTCGGCGATTGCGGCGAGCAGTAGGCTCCGTGCATCGCAGTCGTTTCCATCGCCGAGTAGACACGCCGGCGCGCTCGTCAAATCGGACGACGTCGGCGTACCGCGCTCATAGGGAAAGCCCTGCGTCCACGTTAAGAGCGTCTGCATGAGCATCAGGTTTTCATCAGGACCGTCGTCCGTAGTCACCGCCGCCGCAATGTCAAAGGCACAGCGTTTTACGCGACCTGCACCGTCGCGGAATACTGCACGATAGTATCGCTGCCACGCTTCTTTCCACTGCGGGTGCTCCACGTAGTACCTGAGTACCGCGTATTCCGTATCGATCAAAAATTGTGCCGCCTCTACATCCTGTGCGTCCAGATGTGTTGTAATTGTCCGGCCGCCGATAGAAAGCGTTACCGGCTGCAATCCGGCGGCGGGAAAAGCGTATGTCGTCATCGGGCCGGGAGTAGTAAGACTTGCCCGGTCTGTCGTCAGTGAGTTCAAGCAGGATATGATGAACGGCTCGCAGTCGGTGCGCTGCGCATCAGGCGCATAGCAGAGTAATACGATCACTGCATTATCGTGCAGGAGCGGTACAGAGAGCGCCCAGCCGCCGTACGGCCGGTCGTGCGTCATGGTAAATGAGGAAACCGCGCAGGTGACATTCCGCCAGGTAAACGCATCGGGAGTTTCCGCGGTAGCGTTCAATTTACCGAGCGCTACGGAAAGTTGGCCTACGGCGTCATCCGTACCATCATAGAGACGGATAACGAACGAGAGGGGGAAACGGTCGTGCACGTAGAGAAATGAGTTTCCCTCGTTCCCGGCGCCAGCGAAGACAAAGCCTTCGGGCAGATCCAGACGGTAGGTATACTCCTTGGCGGCAAGCTGACCGGCGTGTGGGAGCACAAAAAACGCGATAACCGCTGCGATGAGACGCGGCACTACGGAGCGATATATTGTCATTTTTTACCCCTTCCCCTATAGTGTACTGATGAGCCCGATTCCGATTCTCTATCAGGACGATGAGATCTATCTTATAAACAAACCGGCGGGCATTTCGGTACAAGGCGGGGCGGGGGTTTCCCATCCACTCGATGCAGTGCTCGCCGCACAGCTCGGCAAAAAAGTCTATCCGGTTCACCGCCTCGACAAAGAGACGGCGGGCTTGCTCGTCGTCGCACGAACACATGAAGCCGCCGGTATATGGGCGGTCCGCATGAGCGGAAAAAGTGCTGCCGTGCGGAAAACGTATGCCGCGTTCTGTATCGGCGATGCACTCGCTCCTGTCGGCAGCATAACAGCGGCGGTTGCTGGACGGCACGGGCCACAGCCTGCCGTTACCCACTACCGGGTCACCACTCGCGCGTCCTGCCTTTTCGGCGAGGAGCGTATTCCGGTCATGCGTCTTTCGCTCGTGCTTGGAACCGGGCGCACGCATCAAATCCGCATCCACCTTGCCCAGTGCGGCTGTCCGGTTGTCGGAGATGACAAATACGGCGCATTCCGCATAAACCGGGCGCTCCGAAAAAACGCCGGCGTCAAACAGCTGATGCTTGCAGCTGTGGAGCTCACCCTGCCGCTGTCTGGAAAGCTACGGACATTTTCCATTCCCCTTCCGGCGCACATGGCGGCCTTTGGCGAGCACCTGTGCTGACGTTCTTGTACAGCCCCGCTCCACGGCAAAGCGAATAATCGTGCAGTACAGCTTGTGTTCCACAGCAGCGGGGAAATCAGTTCACGATTGTACAGGACCGGGTGGTTCTCAAAGCCCGCTGTTCAGGGTTTCATTGCCGCCGAGCGGCAACGCCTCCGGCGCCCTTCCCATCGGGGGTAGGAGCGTCTGCCTGTGTACTGACCGCGAGAGACGGTGCTGCTTTCTGTGCGGAATGCTCGCCCAGCGGCGCTCGTCTTACGGAAGAGGATATCGCCGCTACGACTCTTTCACCCGTTTTCCAGTTATATGTTCTGGAATGAGTGCAAAACAGAGAACCGCGTCTCCCGCTTGTTGTATCTCGTCCTCTATGTATGCTGTGTCTGACGTAAATTTGGCGCTCAACTGGCGGCAGATTTCGAGCGTTTTTTCGCGATCGGCTATTATCTTTACCCGGCCAAACACAATGACGCTCCGAAAATGCAATGCCCAGTCGCCGGCCCGGCGCTCGCCGGTGTCGTATACGCAGAACGAAGCTTTGTCGTGCTTTGTCACAGCGTCTATCTTGTGCCCGCTTGTGCCACCGTGGAAGTAGAGCACGCCGTCCGCTTCGCAGTACCAGTGGTTGAGCGGCATGCCGTATGGCCAGTCGTCATCACCCAGCACCGACAGCACGCCGCGCAGTTCATTTTTTAAAATCGCGATACATTCAGCATCAGAAAGTTGCTGTCGTATCCGTCGCATATTTCTAAACATGGCGTTCTCTCCCTCATATACTCCCTCGCCGATTCTTCGTGCGTATCCCGTTGCGCGTCGTGTGCTTCCAGGTGCGCTCGCTCTCGACCGTACTATACGGGACGCCATGGTTCAGTGTCAATAGAAAGAGGATACGGTGGAATGGGTCTGGGTGGGGAATGCGCGCGATGCTGTATACAATCTGTTGCCGCCCGCGTATCTCTGTTTCGCCCTCACTGCTGTTTTCTCTGTGTTCTTCTGCTGGAAATGTCAGCCGCTTTAACGAGCGCAAAGATGCCCGTGCAGAGCACCAAGAGCACCGTGCCACAGGTGCAGGCCGCAGCAAATCGATAGGCGCCTGCCAGTCGGTAGGTATAGAGTGCCAGCGTGTCGAACTCTGGAATGGAGATAACGAGCGGTAACGTCGTGTCGCCGATGCTTATGGCGAGGCACAGTCCGAACGATGTCGCCATGGCGGTGCGTGTGTGCGGAAGATAGACACGGATAATCGTCGTGATGTGGTACGGTGAAAGCAGCCGGGATGCGTCGATGCTGTCCTGTGGAATACGCATGAGCGCGGCGTGAAGCTGGCGGAACGCAACCGGCCAGGCGATGGCGCTTTCTGCGCAGATGAGCATCACCGGCGACGCCGTTGGTGCAAGGCGCAGTATACCGAAACCGAGTACAATCGATGAGAGCGCCATCGGTATGAGTGGCACTGTTTGCAGTATAACGTGCTTCCCGTCGGGGTCTCGGGTGCGGAGTACAGCCGCTGCGGTAAACGCGGTAAGGCAACACAGGAGCGCCATCATCGGTGCAATCCGGAGTGAGCCGGCGAGCGCGCGGCGGAAGCCAACGCTCGTACAGACCGCTGCAACGGTTTTGCTGCCGTCGCGGAAACCGCCGAATACGATTCCGGTAAGCGGAAACAAAAAGAACAGTGCGATGAGCGCCATCACGATGATGAATACGCCGTACTCAACAATACGCCAGAAAAGCGGCTGGAATGGCGCGTGCCCGACGCAGGCTCTGATCTGCGGCGTTGCTGTGACGGTCTTTTTGTATCCCGCTGACTGCCGCACGACGATGTTGTAGAGCAGCACTGCGCCGAGCGAACAGCTCACTTCGATAAGGGAGAGGACTGCTGCCCGTGGAAAATCGAGCGTTGTCCGTGCCGCCTGATATATTTCTGTTTCGATCGTCGTTCCACCAACCGTACCGAACAGTAGGACGATCAAAAAACTCGAAAAACAGTACAGAAAAACCGGAATCACTGCTGCTGCCACCGTTCCCGCGAGCGCTGGGAGCGTTATGGTAAAAAATATCCGCGTCTCGTTCGCTCCGAGCAGCCGAGCGGCATCCCGGTGCACCTCCGGAACTTTCAGCCATCCGTCAGCTACGATCACGGCGATGAGTGGAAAATTATAGAATCCCTGTGCGATTATCACCCCCCGGGGTGAATACAAAAATGTCAATGGTGGATGGTCTATATGAAAGACCGCCATGAGCAGCCGGTTCGCCATGCCGTTCATGCCGAAACTGGCCACAAAACCGAGCGCAACGATAAGGGCAGGGACGGCAAGGGGTACGGCAGCAGCCGCGCGGAGTACGGGGCAGAACATAAATTTTCGCCGTGCCATAAAAAATGCCGTCGGCATACCGACGGCAACCGCCACGGCCGTTGAGCCGATCGCTATGTGGAACGTATATACAATGGTGCGGAGCGTTCGCGCCTGAACGAGTTCTGCACTGAACCTGCCCGGTTCAAGGAATGCCGGAGCAACCGCCGCTCCGAACGGTACGATGAACGTGCACACCACGAGTACCGTCAGCATAACGGCAACGGCGGCTACTCCGTACTGTATGATGAGCACCGGCCGCATCAGTTTGCGCCGGCTACGATATCCATAACGACCGGTACCGCTGCCGCGACGTCGTCCGCTTGAATAGCCAGCGTCGTTGTGACAGCGGGGAGCGTTGCATAGCAGTCGGGCATCGGCGTGTTGTAATTTGCCGGATACATCCACTGGGTAAGCGGCAGCACCGCCTGTCCCTCGCTGCTCACCAAGTAGTCCAGAAATGCTTCTGCGCCGCTCCGGTTCGGGGCGCCAGCAGTGATGCCTGCCCCCTCTACCTGCGTTACGTGCCCCTGATCGAATACCAGCGCGCGATACCGCTCGGCGTCGTCATATGCAGCGTGGTACGCCGCACTCGTCACGTAGCTGATAACGAGCGGCGCCTCTCCCGCGGTGAAAAGCCCATATCCGGCGCTCCAGCCCGGCGCCATGGTTAGGATTGATGGGCGGAGTTGTCGCCAGTATGCGGCGTACTCATCGCCGAACACTGCGCGCGTCCACGCGACAAATCCCAGTCCCGGTGTGCTCGTGCGCGGGTCCATCAGAATGACCCGCTGTTCGTATTCTGGTCGCGTCAAATCCTCAAGGCACGTCGGTGCCGGAACGGTGGACAGCGTATCGTATATAAATGCAAACGTGCTCCAATCGTACGGCGTTAAAAGCCCATCCGTTCCGAGTGCTGATACCAGTTCCGCCGGAATGGCCGCCATTCCCGCAGGCTGATACGCTGCGAGCACGCCTTCCTCCCGTGCGCGCGGTGCCATGTTGTTGTCTATACCGATGAGTACGTCGGCAATCGTATTGTCTTTTTCAACAATCGCTTTGGCGAGCACGTCTGCTGCATCGCCACAGTTGACGAACCGCACCGTATAGCCGGTACGCTCTGTAAACGCTGCTGCTAGCAGCGGCCCTGCACCCCATTCGCCGAGAAACGAATCGTATACGTAGACCACCACTTCCTGTTCGCGTCCGGCACGCGCCGTTTTCCTGCACGACGCAGCTGTTATGCTACAGATCGCAAGGATGCCAATACACACATAATTGATGATTTTGTTCATGTCTTCCTCCGCCAGCATTATCTGGATCAGGTCGGGATGCCGTGCGGCATCCTGCGGGTATACTCTCAGGCGTCGGATTCGACACCACCCCGGTGAGCATTTATTTTAGCATATCTGCGCCAAAAACGCAAGGGGGTGTATGCAGCAATGGTGCAGACACGGTCATGTATTTTCTTTGATTTTTTGGAGAGCAGATTGTTTTGCAATCCGGCTGCTCCAGCTTCGCTCCGCTCATTCCCGGACACAAGCGTGCGCGTCCGGGAACTTCGGCTTTCGCATCCGGGCTCTGAACATTACCGCTGTCAGAAACGAGTACGAAAATGTTCTGTGTGGCAATGCGCGCGCTTTTTGCGGTGCCGTCAGGTTGCCGCCGCACGTATGGCGTCGAGTAAGTCGTCGAACTCGGTAAAAGCTTTTAGTTCGGGGTGGTCAGCGATGATGCTTTCCGGCGCGCGGAACAGAAACCCCGCCTTCGACGCCTCTATCATCGCGAGGTCGTTGAACGAATCACCGGCAGCTATCGTGTCAAACCCGCAGGAGTGGAGCGCGCGGACGGTGGTGAGCTTGCTGTGCGGGCAGCGCATCCGGTAACCGGTGATCTCTCCGTTCGGCGCCACTTCAAGCGTGTTGCAGAAAATCGTCGGCCAGTCGAGCTTTTTCATGAGCGGCGCGGCAAACTGCTCAAACGTGTCGCTCAAGATGATGACCTGCATACTCGTCCGGAGCTTATCGAGAAATTCCTTTGCACCCGGCAGTGGATCGATCTGCGCGATGGTCGCCTGGATCTCGTTTAGACCGAGCTTATGTTCTTTTAAGATGGATAAACGATACTGCATCAGCGTGTCGTAGTTCGGCTCGTCACGCGTGGTACGTTTCAGTTCGGAAATACCGGTCGCTTCGCTGAATGCAATCCATATTTCCGGTACGAGCACTCCTTCCATGTCCAAACAGGCAATAGTCATATATTCTTTTCTCCCTGTAAAAATGATGTGTCTCCAGCCAGGAGCGTACCGGAATGGGCGGCGCCCTCCGTATCTTCGGCCGAATGCGTTTCTGTGGTGCGGTTTTATTTCTTGCCGTCCAGCGTAGTCAGGATAATCCATCAGCTGAAACGCTGTCAAGCGTTGTTCAAAACACGCAAACGATTCGGTTATGTATAACGGCATTAAAACAGCGCGCCGTTTTTAACTGCGGCTGTTTCCAAATATCCGGTCGTTGCCGTCTGTGCAAAACGCGCACAAATTGCCCGCGCGCAAAAGTGTGGGATTCATTTGCTTGTGCGCTTTTTGTGGCGGTGTTTTTTGAATGATTGTCCATCAGCGCGAAGTGAGATATAGTAGCGATATGTCTGATTCGAAAACGACGCGTGCGGTGACGGTCGGTGGCCGCGGAAAAACAAAACGGATAACACTCGGCGGTGGGGCGCCGGTTGTCATACAGACGATGTGGAAAGAAGGGATCGCGCATCTGGCAGATGATGATGCCGGTCGCGCTCGACTGGTTGAACGCATCGCTGCGCTTGAACACATTGGCTGTGGGGTGCTCCGGTTTGCCGTTCCTGACAAGGAGAGCGCTCGTTCCCTTGCCGCGATTGCCGCGGACTGTACCATGCCGCTCGTGGCGGACATACATTTTGACTACCGGCTTGCGCTCGCGTGCCTTGCCGGGCCGGTCGCTGCAATCCGTATCAATCCGGGAAACATCGGGCGTGTTGAAAACGTGAAAGCCGTGGTGGCTGCGTGCCGGGATGCTGGGGCTGCCATCCGTATCGGCGTCAATTCAGGCAGCTTGCCGCGTGACATAGCGGCTGCGGTTCGTGACGGAACGATGAGCCGCGCCGCCGCACTCGCAGCGGCGGCGGCGCGGGAGGCGGCGATTCTCGATGCGCTCAATTTTTCTGCTGTCGTTGTCAGCATGAAGTCATCGTCCGTACAGGAAACGATTGCGGCAAATGAACTGTTTGCGCAGCAGTCGGATATCCCGCTCCACATCGGCGTAACCGAGGCGGGGCCGCTCATTGGTGGCGTCGTTAAAAGCACAATCGCGCTGACGGCACTCCTACGCAAAGATATCGGTGCGACGGTCCGCGTCAGCCTTTCATCCGCGCCAGAGCATGAAGTCATCGCTGCGCGAGAAATCCTGCGCGAAACGGGAAAGCGTACTGGCGGTGTAACAATCGTGTCGTGTCCGCGGTGTGGGCGCGAAGGCTTTGACGTGCACGCGTTTGTAGCGCGCTGGCAGCAGGAGCTTTTGGCGCTGGAGAAAGACATCACCGTCGCGGTCATGGGCTGCGCGGTCAATGGTCCCGGCGAAGGGCGCCATGCAGATGTGGGCATCACCGGAGCAGGGGGCAAAGCCATTATTTTTAAACGCGGCGAAATAGTGCAAACGGTTGACGAAAAAGATGCCGATAAGGTGTTTAGGGACGTGTTGTATTCCCTGTAGCTAGTATGAAAAAGACAGCAGTATGTATGGTCCTGTCGTTCTGTGTGGCGCTTTTAGCCGGCGCCGAGCGCGTGCAGAAACCCGACCCGATAAAAGATGAATGGTATGTGCTCCGTCAGGCAGAGGCGGCGTATAACAGCGGTAGCTACGGTTCGGCGGTTCTCTATGCTGATTTGGCACGTGAATATCGTCAGAATCGGGTGGCGTGGGAAGTGCAGACGCTCAAGAACTCGTTCCGTCCCGCTGAGGTGCGTCAAGCAGGGGATGACATTGCGGACGTTATTCCGGTATTGCGCCGTCGCGAAGACTACGACGCACTTGAAATTGTCGAACGGTATCGGCGAAATCCACGCACCGCATCCGAAGCGCTTTTTACCGAGCAGCTGGTTGCCTATGTGCAGCGCATAACGGCGTTTCCCGAGGCTGATTTTTTGCTCGGAAACGTCTATCTTATCGAAGGCGAATACGAACGCGCAGAGCAGTACTATCAGGCGGCGTGGACTGCACGCGCGCTGCTCGACGTGCCCGATGCGCAGTACACAATTCTGTACCGGCTGGCGGATTTGAGCCATATGAAAAATGACGCGACGGCATATGAAGAATACTTGACCGCCATCGTGCGTGATGATGATTTTTTTAAAGATCCATCTCTTAAGCGGTCTGTGCTCCGGATAATGCAAAACCGCCGGGGGGGGGCAGTGGATACGCTTTTCAATGTGTTTCGTCCTGAACATTTTTTGCTGCTGCGCGCGTACCGTGAGCTTTCAGACGTCTATGCGGCCGCGGGAGACACAGACCGAGCGCTCTATCTGTGTACGCTCGCTGCGTTGACCGGTTTTACGCGCATGTATGCGATTGTCGTGCAGCGCATGCCTGAGTACACGTATGATGGGCTCGCCGCTTTTTTGGAGCGTGCCGGTGAATATGCAGATATCGTGCAATGGGCGGATGATAACGGTATGCGGCACGTGTTTGGGCGTCTGGTGCTGCTCACGCGTGCCAGCGCGGGATACGAAACATTTTCTGCGGAACTCCAGACGATCCTTACCGCCGCTCGTCAATAGTGCAGGCCGACGCCGATAGAAAGCTCGTACTTTGCGACGTCTCTGCGCCAGCTTGTGTCGATGAACGGCTCAAATAAGAACCGGCCGATGTCGAGTCCGAAGCTGATGCGGAAGATGACGCTTTTCCAGTAGCGGGGGTACAACAGCAGTTCTGCACCGCAGCCGTAAAAACCGTCGCGAACATCAAACAGTCGGCCGGTCGCTTCGTTATACGTGAGTGCTATGTCGATGAACGGGGAGAGCTGCACGTCTATGTCGAATATCTTTGTCCACCGCAGTATGGCGGGGTCATCCGATGTTTTAAACTTTGGCTTGAACAGTTTTTCTGTGAGCCGGGTACGTATCTTCGAAAAGTCAGTACTGAACAGATGGAACGGCATGTCAAAGTTGAATACGAGCGCCGTGTACGCTTCTGTTGCATCGGTGCCAGCCACCCGCGGATAATTGTTTGAATAGTTCTGATCGTCACGGATACCGCGGAGGCGCGTTCCGATATCTGTGCGGCTGTTTAAGTTGACGAACAGGTATATGGCGCTCGCAAAACCGACATGTGTAAAGCCTTTGAACAGCTTGACGTCTGTCGACACACCATAGGTATAGGTCTCTTTGCCAAAATTGTAACCGACCGACTGATTGACGGAAAACGAGATACCCGTCCGCAGGTTTGTCGCTTGGTCCCAGTTGGTGCGGCCGGTCGTTATTGCGTGTGAGAACGTGAGCGTTGGACCGATTAAATCTTCGTTCTTTTTGTTGATGCCGTTGAGATCCCAGTTATAGCGCGCGTTTATGGACGGTGTATACGTCACGTCGCCCCAGTTGCGTATGGTGTAGAATTTTATCGGGAGCGAAAGAAACGCCTCTTCCGCAAAATAGAGGGCGTCTCCGTATTTTCGGTAATCGTGCTCGCTGTATGAGTATTGGTGTGCACCAAAATTAAAAGAGACGCGGTTCGATATGGGCAGCGTAAACGACAGTCCGGTCTTTGCGCTCCATTCAGGCATGGTCTCCCCGATGGTGTAGTAAAAGCTCATGTCGTTTACCCACGATGCGTTGAGTGGCCCCGCGCGGAACGGAAAGTCATAAGAAAAGCGCAGCCCAAGGTTGAATTTATACGATTCATCTGAACTGGTGTGCTCCGCCTGCACGACTGGACTGAACGACATGGTGCTGAGCGTTCCCAAAAAATTTGAATCGCGGAGCCGCGCTTGCAGCTCAAAGCCAGAGTTTGAGTTGTACTTGATGTACGGAACAACGATTAAATGTGAAGAATCCTGTAGCTGCGTCATCAGGTGGACAGCGCTGATACCGTTTTCGTCCGGAAGATCAACGGTAAAGTCAACCGACACCGCAGCGAAAAAGCGCGTATTCAAAAGCCGCTGGTGATAGTCGGTGATGTACGCCATGAGCTCGTCTTCCGAGCCAAAGAGGTATGTGTGGTCTATGGTGATCTCCCGGTCGATGATGCTCGCGTGCGACATGCCGCGAATCGAATGCGAGACCGATGCGATGCGGTACTGTTCGGCTTCGAGCGTCGCCGTCAGAAAACACATGAAGACAAGCAGGATGCCGCACCGTTTCATTAATATGCTCCTTTTCCGGAAAAGACGACCCACACTGTTTTTATGCCGATCCACACGTCAAGCCATATCGACCAGTTTTGGATGTAGTACAGGTCGAGCGTTACCCGCTCCTCATAGCCGGTGTCGGAACGTCCGGATATCTGCCACATGCCGGAGATGCCGGGTGTGACCGACAGGATGGAGTTCACCTTTGAACCGTAGCGAGTTAATTCATCCTGAGTGACCGGCCGCGGACCGATAAAACCCATGTTTCCGATAACAACATTCCACAGCTGCGGAAGCTCATCAAGGCTGGTTTTCCGCAGGACTTTTCCGAGCGGCGTCACCCTGGGGATCGTTTTGTAATTTGCGGTCGCGCTCCCATTCTTCACGCATCGTTGTATCGGTGGCGAGAATTCGTTCAAGCTGTTGGTCAGCATCCACATATATGGAACGAAATTTCCAACACGTTATAGCTTTTCTGTTTTTCCCAATGCGGGTATGCCCGTAGAACACTGGGCCGGGGGACGTCAGTTTTATCAGCACCGTGATGATGAGCATGAGCGGCAGCACGAAGGGGCTTAAGATGAGCAGCAGGAGCAATTCGAGCACGCGGCGAAAAAACAGATTGCTCTTTCGCGTCAGGTGGTGCGTAGAAGAAAGACCGATAATGCCGGCAAAATCTCTAATCTGCGTCGAGCTCGTAAAGGTGTTGTGTTCCCGCGAAATGGTGATGGTATAGCGATAGTTGAGCACGATGTCGTCGATTTCTCCAGCGTAGTCGCAGAGGATGGCGACCTTTATGTTGAGCGTCCGGATCAGCGCTTCTATGTCTTGTCCCGGCGGAAAGACGGGAATGCCGGCGTATGCTGCCGGAGCTGCTGCCTGTGAATCGATGATCAGCGCGGGCCTGTTTCCGAGGTCAGGGCGTTTTTTCAGTCGTTCGATAATGGCGTCGCAGTTGTTTCCGGTGCAGTAGATGGCGGTCGGGACGCCCCACCAGCGGAATTTGCCGAAAAACCGCCGCGCTACTTCCCGCGCGGTCGGCAGCAAAAAGGCTGCTATCGGCACGGCGAGCACAAACGCAATCACGATAGCAACATTGTCTTCCATATCTTCGACGATGATGCTCAAGGCGATTCCCATAAAGCTGAAAAACGTTGAAACGGTCAGCCGCTTCACTTCTTCAGCGGGAGCTATCATAATGCCGGGGTACAGCCGTGCCGCGTAGAAAACGGCGAGGATGATGGGTAAGTAAATGCTGTAACTGACAAACGAGCGGAAATTGATGAACGAATTGTCAATCATATTGATGATGAAAAAGCTCGAACCTATCGACAGAAAGAGTGCAACTGCATCCACGATGAGCAGCATGCCGCCGGATAGAAAAGAACTGGTGTGGTGGTACGTACTTTTGAAATACTGTTCGTATTCTGTAACAGTCATCTGATGCCTTCTGCCTCTTCCTGTGTTCCGGCCGGCCAGTATTGGCTCACACCGAGCGGCACGGTGAGCAAGGTGCCGTGCATTTCGAGCGTGGCTTTTTTATACCGTCTGCCGTTTGCCGCGTGGTAGGTAATCGCGCACCGGTAAATGTTGCCGCTGTCCGGGTCGATGATGTAGCCTCCGCTCCACGAGCCATTTTCAGTTTGCGTGAGTCCGTACATGAATATGGAACCGATTATCGGCAGCCGATTGACCGGTTCATCGGACGGATAGTCGGGATAGGTCGTTTTACAGTTTACTGAGATGGTTTCCGGCGTTACCCCATATGCAGATACGATGCGCCCGTACAGTACCCCGTCTTCTATGAAGAGCAGCCAACCACACAGATATTTTCCCGTTACCTGATTGGTGGCAATCCAGTATCCTTCGATGGCCTCTTCTGCGAATACCGACCATGCTATAAGGAACACGATAGCGATCTGTATAATGCTTTTTCCGATTTTCCAGCAGCTGTCCTGAACGCTGCGGTTGCTCTGGGACGGCTGCCCACCCGTGTCTGCGTGGTAACAGCGGCAGCCGGCTGTATGATTATTCCCCTTGGTGATGGCCGTTTTGACGCGGCAGGCACAGCGCTGCATACTCTTTGAAATTTCCTTCTCACAACATCATTGAACTTAAAATCCCACAGCAAACGCCAGCGGTTTATACGCACGTTTGTGTACCGTCACTGCGGTAGGCACATCCGTTTTCGGTGTACGATGGAACGGCAGCATCTGACCATGTTCCATCGTGTATCAGCCGGCATCATCCATTAATCAACTGCTGTCGGTGGTGCTTTCAGATACGCATTCATATAGCAAATCGCGCGGAAACTAGTATATACTATAACCCAAAAGAGTGCAAGGAACCGGCCGGTGTCGCGTGCGCTATAATTAGTATATCTTTTATGAAAAATACACACAAAATATACGTCAGCTCGTGCACAGCTCTCTGTTTGAGGATATTCCGACGAACGATGTTGCCAAAATAGGAATATGCGTTACGCATAATATGTTCCAGTGTCTGACAGGAACGGTGCTGCGCTGCCGATGTCGCCATTGCAAAATCGTCTGAAATCGTACTGCACGAACGCGCCTGGCAACTCACGTGCTCCAAAACAGTGCGATCGATTTCTCAAATGGCCGAGCGGAACGATATCACCGTTTTTGTATCGCTGCGATTTGTGCACGTGTGTTTGCTCACTTTGCTACGGTAGTGGTATTCGTGCAGAGAATTTACTGTGCCCCTTGTGCTACGAACAGCACGGAAATTATTGTCCTTGTCGCTCACGCGGCGAGCATATCTTTGAGAAAATAACATACTTCGCCGTTTGCGCACGGTTGTCTATTCAGGTGGAGCGTATATTCCGATGCGTATGCTTTTTGCCGCACAACTGTTTCAACCATAAGAATCAGCTACGCGCTCTGTTCTGCCGCAGCATCGTTTTGCCGCGCGACTGTTTCAATCATAAAATCAGCTATGCGCTTGCCCGCTTCACCGCGGTACATCCACGCCGCGTCTTTTGCTTTCTCACGCTCTTTTGCAATATCTGCGCTGTCGCGTGCGTCTGCAATGATGCTCGCAATATTTTTGAATTGTGACGCATCAAGTGCTCTGCCGATTTTTTTGAGGACGGCAAACTGCCATATGTCCGCCCCGTTGTTTTCAAGCCAGTACGCATCATACGGCATCATGTCAAAATCGGCGTTCGCGTAGAGTATGGGCTTGCCGCACAAAAACGCGTAGTCAAAAATGATGCCGGAAAAATCTGAAATCATGACGTCTGCTTTTTTCATGCAGTAGATGTTGTCGCGCTCGTAGTTCCACTCAATGCGCGGATTGTCCTTGTAGCGCGCTTCAAGATGTGAAAGCAGGTCTGCTTCCGATTTTTTTGACTGCGGATGCGGGCGCACGATGATTTTCCACGTCGTTTTTGCAAGCTCATCGAGCAGCGCTTCGCCGTATTTTGAAAGTATGGCGCTCTTTCCCCACGACGGCGAGACGAGTACCGTAAACTCGTGGTTTTGCTCCGATTCAAGTGCGGCGAGCTTTTGTGCAAGCACGTCGAGATACGGGCATCCCACAGTAACAAGCGTCTTTTCCGGTATGCCGCGCAGTTTTTCAAGCGCGCGTATATCGCGCTTTTGATAGTCGCCAGTGAGCAAAACAGCGTCGAAAAAGTCAAGCCCAAACAAGCGGTACATCGTTGCGTCGCTTGCCATGTGCAGCACATGCGCATAGTGCCTCACGCGTTTGCTCCGCTTGAGCTGGTACACGTCAAGTCCGGGCGTCGTCATAAGCACAATGCCTGCGCTCAAGAGATTCAGGCGCGCAAACGCGGCGTTCCCTTCACCGATATACTCGGCGTGCACGAACTGATAGCGAGCAGAAAGGGCGGGGTCGTCTTTTGCAGACGTGTAGTAGGTAAGTTCTGTGCCACGCTTTTCAAATTCTTCGATGACGGGAGCGAACGTGGAGACATACTGCATGCCCTCGTTGTAGATGACGTACGGTTTGTACTGTGCGTCAACAATCACGCCGCTTTTTTTGCCCGAAAAAAACACTTTAAGTTTGAGAAGAAGCGCTTTGCCGAGAAAGAACAGCGTCGCTGCCGCCCCGATGAGAATTGAAAAGAGCATGGAGCCCGTGCCCGGGTCGATGTATAAAAAATTATTCATAGACGCGTTCCCTGTCACTTAACTGGCGGCGGTATATGCTGCCAGCTTTCTGCTTTGAAAATAGTGTCTTTCACATGCCACCATTCGGTTCTCCGATTGAAAACGAGTGAAAACTGTTATAAAATAACTCTACACTTTTTATATTTTTTTATCTACCCTTGCGCACTGATCTGTTAGCAAAAAACGCTCGGAGTGCAGAGAAAACGCGCTCAAAATAGGTGACATCCTGCGGTATGGTGTTTGTGGCGGTATTCACTTATAATAGTGGCAGCGCTCTACAGCGTAGCAAAACGCCGCGCTCTGCCTGCTATCGATACGCGATACGGCGGTGACTGACGCGGAAAAGAGGGAATTTATGAAGGTCGCTATTGTTCACGATTGGCTTGTGAACTGGGGTGGGGCAGAAAACGTTGTTGCAGCCCTGTTGAAACTGTATCCCGACGCAGATATTTATACGCTCGTGTATAACAGAAAGAAACTCGCTGGCCGGTTTCCGGGGACACGCATATATACGTCGTCGCTCCAAAAAATTCCGTTTGCTGTACGGCTATACACAAAGTTGCTGCGCTTTATGCCGAACGCATTTGAATCGTTCGACTTGTCCGGCTACGATCTGGTCATCTCGAGCAGCTCAAGCTGTGCAAAGGGGGTAATCGTTCCACCGTCAGTTCCGCACATAGCATATATCCATACGCCCATGCGCTATGCCTGGGATCTGTTTTTTGATTACCGCAGGCACAGTTCGTGGGTAACGCGTTTTTTTATGGACCGATGGATACCGGCACTCAGGCAGTGGGACTACATCTCAAGCCAACGGATCGATGCCGTTATTGCAAACTCGCGTTATGTCGCGCGTCGTATCAAAAAATTCTGGAGCAGAGATGCTGCCGTCATCTATCCGCCGGTGAATGTTTCGTTCTTTTCCGCAGCACCGTCCGCGGGCGATTACTATGTGGCGTTTTCTCGGCTGGTTCCCTATAAGCGCATCGACCTTGCCGTTGCCGCTTGCGGTGAGTTGAAAAAAAAACTCGTGGTCATTGGCAGCGGCAGCGAGATAAAAAAACTGCGGGCGCTTTCGACGGCGTATCCTGATGCTGATATTCAGTTTACCGGATCGGTCAGCGACGAAGCGGTACGCTCCTATTTACAAAATTGCCGGGCGCTCATTTTTTGCGCTGAAGAGGATTTCGGCATTGTTCCTGTGGAAGCGCAGGCGTGTGGGCGTCCCGTCATAGCGTTCGGCCGAGGGGGGGCATGTGAGACCGTCATCGACGGTGTGACGGGCGTATTCTTTGATCGGCAGGAGACGGCAGCAGTCGTGGATGCGATTGAGCGGTTTGAAACCTTGGATGCCCGCGGGGCGTTCAAAACAGAAGACATCGTGCGCCACGCTGCGCGTTTTTCTGAAGAAAGATTTTTCAAGGAGTTTGCCGCCGCTGTCACTCAGATGCACAGGGCGTTCAGCGCACAAACCGTACCGGATACGGACGGTGCACCGCTTGTAACAACGTAACTAGCACTGGCGTGCATCGCACTGCGCGACATATCAGCGCGGGTATGATTACAAGATGAGCCGACGCATACCGGACTGCATCGTTTTGTACACGGCGTTTATTTTCTGATACAGAGCGTACCCGCATTTTGAGAACGCACCAGCCGTCGCTTTGCATCGAATATGCGCTGTATACGTTAAAAAAAACTGCCGCACGGGAAACCGTGCAGCAGCGAGTTACGCGCAACAATCACTGTGCGGCGCTATTTTCCATTTTTGATAGTGAGGATGCCGCCGATAATCAGCGCGTTCTTTGCGAGCACGAGCAGCCAATGGAGGAAGAGGCGTGAGTTCAATTCGTTGATATAATTGATCAACGTAATGACCGTTACGACAATCCATACAATCAGCGTTACATATTTAATGAGGTCGTCAAGCTTTCCCAGATCCATTCCGAGCGCCTTGACGAAAAAGATGACGCCGCAGACAATCAGGAGAATACCGATGATGGTCGGAATGACGTTTGTACTTCCGAACATTTTTGCTACTGCCGTAATTTCACTGCTGGAAATTGAGCGTCCAAATCTCAACAGGCACAATCCGGTTACTACCATATAGATAGCGAGTGCCAGCTGGATAATGAATACACCGACGGTTCTTTCTTGTTTTGCCATAACAACTCCTTAAGCGATGGTGCAGCGGTGTCTGGATCGTCAGAAGCAGACGCTCGATGCACTATAGATTGTGAATACAGCAGCTTCAGCCGCATGAAAACTGTGCGCGGTAGCAGTCGTATGCTCCACGGTTTTTGCCGTCGTTTGTAGACGGGACACAGCCGGCACGCCGCTTCTGCATCATGCTGTCTCCTGTATACTAGCAGATTTTTGCCTTTGTAACAAGGGGACAGGGCACGTGATATTGTACGCGGTACCTTGACATGAATCATAAAAGCATATATAATAAATTCCACTTAATGAGGGGGCGTAGCGAAGCTGGTTATCGCGCTGGCCTGTCACGCCGGAGATCGCGGGTTCGAGCCCCGTCGCTCCCGTAGCCGACCCATTCTTCCGCGGATGGGTCTTTTTTTTCGGGCAATAGCGCAGCTGGTAGCGCGCTTGGTTCGGGACCAAGAGGTCGTGGGTTCAAATCCCGCTTGCCCGATTCGTTTGATTTTCATCAGAAAATACGAGTTTTCGTTGTATTCTTTAGTCGGCACGACGCTGCGCACTGCTCGCGTCGAAATACGGGGGTGTACCCGACTGCGATGCCGTATGAGAACGAATGAGCCCCGGACGCTCCGCGTCGAGATTCATTCATTGCATGGCAGGGCGATTTCCGCTATACTGGTGCTGACGTTATGGACAGTCTCTCTCTTACACACGGAACGCATACTGAAGACAATCACGCTGCACTGTGGCACGGGCGTTTTTCTGAAGGGCCGGATGCCCAAGCGGTGGCGTTTGAAACATCCCTTTCTGTAGATGAGCGGATGGTGTTTGACGACATTCGCGGAAGTGTGGCGCATGCCCAGATGCTTTCTGATGCGGGTATTATTTCCCCGGCGGATGCAGCTGCCATCATCAGTGGGCTTGCTGCCGTTGAACGCGATCTCCGCTCCGGCGCGTTGACCGTCGACTGTTCGGCGGAAGATATCCATTCGTTTATCGAGGCGGCGCTGACCGACCGCATTGGTGAAGCAGGGCGGCGCGTGCATACGGGGCGGAGCCGGAATGATCAGGTGGCGCTCGATGAGCGGCTCTATCTGCGCCGCGCGCTGCCGGTGCTTACGGATAAAATCGTTACGCTTGTCTCTGTGCTCGCGGATATTGCGGAAAAACATACACATGCAATTATGCCGGGGTTTACGCATCTGCAACACGCGCAGCCGGTAACGCTCGCACATCATCTGTGTGCGTGGGCCTGGGCGTTAGTGCGCGATGTGTCCCGCTTGGACGATGTGCTCACGCGGCTTGATGCTTCTCCTATCGGTGCGGGGGCGCTTGCGGGCTCGTCATTGCCGCTTGACCGCGCGGCAGAGGCGACGCTGCTCGGTTTTGCGCACGTCACAGAGAATTCGCTCGACACGGTGTCTGACCGCGATTACTGCATTGAGACGGTGAGCGCGCTCGCAATCGTGCAGCTCCATCTATCCCGTTTTTCTGAAGAAGTCATACTGTGGGCAACGAACGAGTTTTCTTTCATCGAATTGTCGGAGCGATGGTCGACGGGGAGTTCGCTCATGCCGCAGAAAAAAAATCCTGATTTTGCCGAGCTGATTCGCGGTCGTACAGGAAAAGTGTACGGAAATTTAATGGCGCTTTTGACAACGATGAAGGCGCTGCCGTTGGCGTATAACCGCGACATGCAGGAAGATAAAGAGAGCCTTTTTTCCGCCTACGACACAGTGATGGAAAATGTGTCGGTGTTTACCGCGATGATTGCGGATGTGTCGTGGCGAACAGAGACCATGCGTCAGGCGTGCACGCGCGGGTATATGAATGCAACCGATGTAGCCGATTATCTGGTGAAAAAGGGCGTTCCGTTCAGGACGGCGCACGGCAAAGCGGCACAGGTAGTACGCCGCGCAATCGAAAAAAATTGTCCGATAGAACAACTTTCGCTTGAAGAACTTCGTGCCTGTTCTCCGCTGTTTGACGACGATCTTTTTGCGGCGATCGCTCTTGACCGCTGCGTTGCTGCGCGGAAAACCGCCGGCGGCCCAGCGCCGGAACGGGTGCGTGAGGAATTGGATGCGCTCCGTGCGTTTGTTGTGGGGCGGACGCCGATACAGCCGGAATCGGAGTCGGAGTAGGGTAACGTGCAGCAGGCGGTGTCTCTGCCGGTTACGGTACGCGGCAAACCACACGGAGCTTTCGAGCGCTTGCAGGCGCACGCCGTCCGCTTAAGCCGTCCCGTTAACAGTTTGCCGTTCGGCAGGGGTGTTGCTCCACGCCTCAAAGCGCGCATCGCTTACAGCTACAGCGGAATGTTTCCGTGTTTTTTGGGCGGCCGGTCGGCTGAACGTTTATCCATAAGAAAGTGCAAGCTGTGCGCTACATAGTGGCGCGTCTTGTCTGGCGCGATGATTTCAGAGATGTAGCCACGCTGTGCCGCGATTGCGGGAGACATGATTTCGTTCTTGTATTTTTCCGCTGCGGCTGCCAGTTCCGCTGCCTTTGCCGGATCGTTCATCTCTTTGGCGTACAGAATACCGATTGCGCCTTCTGCGCCCATCACGGCGATTTCCGCTTGCGGCCATGCGTACACGTAGTCCGCACCGAGGTGTTTTGAGCACATGGCGATGTATGCACCGCCGTACGCTTTCCGCACGATCACGGTGATCTTCGGCACGGTGGCTTCGCAGTACGCGTAAATCACTTTTGCGCCGTGGCGGATAATGCCTTTCTGTTCTTCCTGCGGCCCGGGGATAAATCCCGGAACATCGACGAACGTCACGAGCGGCACGTCGTACGCATCGCAGTAGCGCACGAAGCGCGCGATTTTGTCGCTCGCATCCGAGTCTAGAACGCCGCCGACGCCTGCCGGATTGTTCGCAATGATGCCGACGCTCTGGCCTTCGATCTGTGCAAAACCCGTTACACAGTTTACAGCGAATTCCGCAGATGTTTCAAAAAACGAATCGTCATCAACCGTCGCGTGTATGATGAGCCGGACATCGTAGCCTTGCCGCGCGTTTTCCGGCAACACGTGCGCGATGTCTTTCTGTTTTTTATGTGCGTTGAAACGAAACTGCGGTTTTGGCAGCCGCCGTTCGCCGTACGCGTGTGGGATGTAGTCCAAAAGCCGTCTGACTTTTTCGTAGCAGTCCTTTTCGTTTTCAGAGCGGAAATGCGCAACGCCTGATTTTTTTGCGTGCACAATCGCTCCGCCGAGGTCTTCCGCGCTGATATCTAAAAACATGACGGATTTAACCACTTTTGGCCCGGTGATAAAAAGATTGCTGATGGAATCAATCGTAAAGATAAAGTCCGTGATACCCGGCGAATACACAGCGCCGCCAGCACACGGACCGGCGATGATTGAAATCTGCGGAACAGAGCCTGACGCGCGGACATTTTGAAAGAACAGTTCGCCGTAGCCGCAGAGCGAGTCGACGCCTTCCTGAATGCGCGCACCGCCTGAATCGTTGATGCCGATGACGGGGCAGCGCGCCTCGATGGCTCGTGCGATGAGTTCGGCGATTTTCTGTCCGTGCTTCAATCCGAGCGAGCCGCCTTGCACCGAAAAGTCTTGTGCGTAGACGGCGACCGTCCGGCCGTTAATCTTTCCAAATCCGGTGATGACGCCGTCATACGGAATGTCTTTCGTCGCCATTCCGAAGCTTGTACAGTTGTGGCGGATACCGGAATAGATTTCCATGAATGAGTCTTTGTCACAGAGCACAGAGATGCGTTCTATGGCATGCAGCTTGCCTTTGTCGTGCTGACTTTGAATATTGTACTCCATGCTTTCTATAATAACGCACCGCATGGAGTACGTCAACGTGACAATTTAAAGAAAAGTGTCATACTGGCTGTCAGCGACCGGCGTTCCTGTGCTTCGCGGCGGCTGGCTACCGATTGACGGTTTTCTGCGTTTTCACCGAGAGACGGCCGCTCGCCGTTTTTTAAGCTCGCTCCGCTTTTTTTTAAACCGGAGCCGCCGTTCCCGTGAGGCGGCCGTCGGTGTCGTCGGCCGCCGCCGCTTTTTTGTTCGCGCCGCGGTACAGATGTATGCCGCTAGCCGTGCGACTGCGATGTCCCGATTTCTCCCCTGAGACGATTCGTCCTGCACGTCAAGGAATAGCACGCCGTCTTTCGTGATGCGGTGTGAAAGCCGCGCCGCGATGAGCGCGCGCTCTCGTTCTGTGACACCGCTGATATCCGAGATGCACAGTGCGATGTGCACCTTGGTGTTTACCTTGTTGACGTTCTGTCCGCCGGCGCCTCTTGAGCGCGCAGAGGTGAGCACCGCATGCGCTCTAACGCTTTCCTGAATCCGCTGCCGGTCCATACGGTGACTATACCATAACCGCTTCTGATGCTGCAATGTACGCGTCCTGCTTCACGCTCGGCCAGTTCATGATCGGCCACCATGGACGATGTGCTCGATGCGCGCAACTAACGGCTTGTATCGCAAGGCTACAAGCCGCGTACTGCTGCGTGCGCTCTCCTTGACCCGTTACCAGCCCGACGATGTCTGTTTACCGAATGTTGTTTTTCCTTTATCATACATCAGTATGATAGACGAAGGTGCGGTTGTCCTGTATAAACATCAGGTGGCTCGTGTTACTGCGCGTGACGGTGAAAAATATGTGATTGAATCGGTAAGCGCAGTTCCAGCGGATAAGCCGGTACAGACGGCAGTGCAGAAGGTGCGTGAAAAAGACATCGTACTGCTGCATTCGGGACCTGCGCCCGCGCTTTCAGCGCTCGTGTCCTATGACGGCAGCGCTTTTCCCGGACAGCTGGTAGACGTGTATGAACTGCTTGTGTCCGATGCTGCCGCTCAGGCGCAGTCGTTTCCGCTCCGCGAGATCGCAGAGCTCATGCACGGCGCGTTTTCCGCTGATGAAAGCTGGGCGCTCTATTCATTTCTCGCCCAAAGCGATGAGTTTCTGCTAGATGAGCCGGCGCTCCGGCAGGGGAGCGTGCGCTTTTCCGTCCGTCTACCGGATGCAGTCGCCGCGCGTCGGCAGAAAGCGGACGAAAAGGCGCATGAAAGTGAGCGCTTTGCAGCGTTTGTCGCCCGTCTAAAACAGCGGACGCTGATACTGCCGGATGACGCACCTTTTATGGGGGACGTTGAAGCGCTCGCGCTCGGAAAGACGGCACAGTCAAAGGCGATGGCCGCTATCCGCATTGCACAGACGCCGGAACAGGCGCACCGGCTGCTGCTTGACACCGGTCTTTGGGACATCACACGGAACCCGTATCCTGTTCGTGCCGGCTTTTCAGTGCAGTCTGCGCGGGAACAGCTGTTAGCTCCCCCGGAAGAAGCGCGGCACGTTATCACCGAAACCGCCTATGCAATCGACAACGCGTGGTCTGAAGACCCTGACGATGCGATTTCGTGGGACGGAACGCACCTCTGGGTGCACGTGGCAGATCCTGCAGCAACAGTGCTGCCGGAGAGCCCCGTCGACCGTGCGGCACGGGATCACGGCACTACCTTGTATCTGCCGGAAGGGGCGAGCCGTATGCTTGCAGAACAGGCGATCGCCGACTACGCGCTCGGCTTGAATGCGGAAAGCTGTGCGCTGTCATTCTGTATCAGCTTTGACGATGGGGGAGCGGTTTCGGACTGTACAGTTGTGCCGACGCGTGTACACGTACAACGGATGACGTATGAGCACGCAGACTCAATGAAAGACAGCGCGGCGTTAAAGCCGCTGTTTGCCCTGGCCGCGAGAAATCGTGAACGGCGTGCGGCGCGGGGAGCGCTAGCGGTCAACCTACCGGAAGTGCACATCCAGGTAGACGCAGACACAAAGCAAGTAGACATTACCCCCGAAATACGTTCTGACGCTGCGGATATGGTGCAGGAAATGATGCTTTTAGCGGGAGAGGCTGCCGCACGCTTTGCATATAAGAATGGTATTCCATTTCCGTTTGTCAGTCAGGAGGCACCCGATGTTCCTACCGATATACCGCCGGGGCTTGCGGGCGAGTTCCGTATGCTCCGCTGTATGCACAAACGGACAGTCAGTGTTACTCCAGCACCGCATGCAGGGATCGGCGTGTCGTTCTATAGTCAGGTGACTAGCCCGCTCCGCCGGTACAGCGATTTGCTTGCACACGAGCAGCTCCGTGCTTTTTTGGCGCACCGCGCGCTTATAGATAAAAACACCATGCTTGAATATATCAGTGCGGGAAATGCCGCTGCTGACCGCGCGCGGACGGTCTCGCGGGAAAGCGAACTGCATTGGAAACTCGTGTATCTTGTGCAGCATCCTGATTGGCAGGGCGCCGCGATCTGCGTTGACCTTTCCAAGGGAAAGCCACCGCTTTTTTTTATCCCTGCATTGAGCATGCAGGCCGCCGTCGTGTCGGAAAAAAGCGTTGCATTGAACGATGTGCTGACGGTGCGTGCCGCGTCGATTGACGTGCCAACACACACCGTGCGTTTTATAGCGGTGTGATGTTATTGTTGTGCGAACAGGTTGTCCAGCTCATGCTGCGATATAGCACCATACACTTCAGGGGGGAGTGACGGAAGCGAGCCGGGTGGCAGCTCTTTTCCTTCCAGTATCGCATCGATGTATTCCTGCGTGACCAGTTCGCGGATCTTTTCTCGCACCTGTGCGCGCAGTTTGTCCTGTTTTGACGGTTCAGCGGGTTTCATGCCTTGCAGCACTGTGTCCAGCTCACTCTGCGACAGCGTCCCCTCCGGTAGCTTACTCACGGTCGGATCTCCTCTCAAAAAACTATAAAATCACCGTATCAAGCGGTAGCATGCCCCTCTGTTCGTTTCCGGTAGCGTGCAGCCGACGGAACGTCGTGGACAGCGGTGTTTTGAACGATACACCGTCTGCCGCAGCAGTCGTGCAAAAAATGTACGGGTACCGTGGTTTCCGCTGAATTACACGAAACGTACCGCGCGAATACCTGCTTTCTTTATCTATCGGAAGGAAATGGGTAAAAGTTGAAACTGCGGGTAAAAAAAACGCGCCGTAAAGACGACGCGCTGCTACAACCGCCCGTTGCAGGTTTTGAACCTGCGACACATGGATTAACAGTCCATTGCTCTACCAGCTGAGCTAAACGAGCGTACGTTTTTCAAACGTGAACATTAGTATAGCTCGGTGGCAGGGCATTTGTCAAGAGGTGCAGTTATACGGAAAAGCCGCACGGCATCTGCTCTGTCTGGTCGGGACGCGGTACCCATCTGCTGTGTGCTCCCTTTCAGAAATACACGATCCGCCACTCGCTACCTTTGACGGCGGCGCTACGGTTGTTATCTGTCCGCAATCCGCCCTTCCATACGCGCGCGGTAGTGCTGCGCAAGTCTACGGGCTTTTTCCGCCGCGAGCCCGCGGTACCGCGCCGGGTGTTTAAAAAATGTCTCCGCGTCCGGAACGCCGAGTTTTTCCAGCTGCGCGGTAATCGTGCGGTATACGTCGTCATGTCGAGTGAGCACTGTAAAAAACGATTCGCCATTCGCTTCACATTCGAGCGTTATCCGACGGATGATTTCATGTCCATCAGAGATACCTGCTTCACCGAGCAGGATATATGCAGGTTCGGCAAGGATGCCGCCGGGAACGGTTCCTCCTGCGGTTTCAAGTGTCGCTGCCATGGCGGCGGCATCCACCTGCAGACCGGCCAGTACGTTTGCCATGCGAGAGACGGCCATGGTAAAGCCGGTGATGTATTCGGCAATAAAGCGTTGGCTTGCCGAATTGGTCAGATCCCGCTGATGTTCGGAAATCTGATCCATGTAGAACGTCATGACGCGGGGAGCGAACGCTTTCCAGAGCGACTTGACGTGCTCGCTGTTCCATGGATTGCGCTTATGTGGCATGGTGCTTGAGCCGACCTGTGTGTCGGAAAAATACTCGGATACTTCACCGATTTCGCTCCGCTGTAGATTCCGGAGGTCGTCCGCAAGGTTTGCCACGATGCCGAACGCCACGTTGAGCTCAAGCAGCAGGCGGAGCACGTATTCCGGCTCGACGAGCTGGTTTGAGTATTCGCTCGGCTCAAGGGTCAGGAACGAAAGGTAGCGCCGTTCCACCTCTTCAGGGTTGGAGACAATCATCGACATGCCGTTGTACGCGCCCACCGGGCCGGAGAGTTTTCCTTTTAATGATTCGGTCAGCGACTCAATTTGTAGGATCGATTTTCCGAGCCGACTGACGAATTCCGCAATCGTCCAGCCGAACGTGATCGGAACAGCGTGTTGTCCGTGCGTTCTGCCCACCTGCGGTGTCTCCGCCTCGCGCTCGGCAATGGTACAGAGCGAACATTCCAGCGTTTTGAGTTCCGGTAGAACGACATCCTGCATCGCTTTTTTTATGCGGAACGACAGCGCAGTGTCCAGAATGTCTACGCTCGTCGCGCCGAGGTGAACGAGCGGGGCGATGTCTTTGTCGAGTAGCCGCTTCATAACGTTGACGAGTGCACGGATATTGTGCCGGGTTTTCTCTTCTTCCGCGTAGACGGCATCCGGGGTAACGGCGCGTGCAGCGGCGTCGATTGCTCGCACCGCATCATCTGTTAGCGTGCCGCGGATGGCGCAGTGTGCTTTAACCAACGCCGCCTCCGCTGCGGCACAAGAAGCAATGACGGCCTCTTCAGACAAAATGGCACTCAATCGTTCAAATACCGCCGCTTCTGAAAGTGCATAGCGGTGGTCAAGTGGGGAGATGTTTTTAAATATGCTGCGCGTTTCCATAATACACGAGTATTGCGAAAAAAGCAAAAATAATCAATTCGTCTGCGCCTGCCCGGTGTCGGAGCACTCGACCGCTCTACCGTACGTCGAAGCGGCGGCTGCCAGTACAGCTGTCAGAAGCGCTGTCGTTCATCTCGTGTATCTGTGGCAGAACGCGGCAGCGCTAGAGCGTCTGCGACAAAAGCCGCGAAATGCTGAACGCGCGGTCACCGATTTTTTCAATCTGTCGCACCATATCGATGTAGAGCAATTCCGCCTTGACGTCTGCACCGCTTTCAAGCCGCTTCCGTGCAACTTTTTTTAAATCGTTACGAAACAAATCGATGTGGTCTTCGAGCTCGTGCGCCATGTCGAGTTTGTCTTTGTTCAAGTGCTTGTTGATATTGATGCGGACAAACTGCAAAAATTGCCGCGCGAGCTCCACGTACGGAATAAGCCGATCCATATCTTCCTGTGGAAAGGTCATGTGCTTTTCAATGCTCCGCGCAAGCAGCATGCCGACCGAAAAGCAATCGTCTGTCATGTTCTCCAAATCGTCTACAATTTGAATCATCGTCGATAAGTTGTTGAGTTGGCGGTCGTTTACCGGTAGCTGTTCGCAGTGTAAAAGGTAGCGTATGAGTTGCTCATGCATTTGATCTGCGTACTGCTCCGATTGCTCAAGTGCCTGTAAGTGGTTTTCAATGAACGTGCGTGAACGGTCTTGGAATCCCATCTGAATGCGGTCGAACATGGCAGTCGCGACGTCGGTAAAATCGTTGATCTCTTTTTCAGCACGGATGATGGCGGCGGCGGCATTTTCTTTGAACCCTAATTCTGTAAACTCGAGGCGGTATATAAGTCGCTCTTCATCTGCGTTCGGTTTGATAAGCCATTCAGTGAGCATGGCGAGCTGCTTGACAAACGGTAGAAAGATGAGCGCGGTGAGTAAGTTGAACAACGTGTGGAGCATGGCGATGTTGTAGACGATGTTTGCTTCAACCGGGCCGGGAATGATTCGCGTGCAGAGCGTGAGCAACGGATGGAAAAAAATAAGCGCAAGAACTGCGCCTGTTACATTGAAAAGAACGTGCACCAGACAGGAACGCCGTGCGTTGACCCGTGCACCGAACGAAGCGAGAATCGAGTCGATAGTGGAGCCGACATTGCTCCCAATAACCATCGCCGCAGAAAACTCCCACGTTACTAGTCCACCATATGCCATGGTCAGGATGATTGCAGTCATGGCGCTCGACGAGTGAAGTAAAGCGGTGATGACGATGCCAGTGGCAACGCCGAGCAGAATTGATCCCGCACCGTGTCCCTGCATCGATGCTATAATAGTGAGGGTGGCCGGGTCAAGCGTTATCGCTTGTGACAGCATGCTTAAGCCGACGAACAATAGGCCGAAGCCCATGATCGCTTCGCCGAGGTTCTGTTTTCGCAGTCGGGAAAGCGCGGTGAGCAGAAAGCCGAAGCCGAACAGCGGAATGGCAAATGACGTGATGTTGAAGTTGAATCCGAACAGTGAAACGATCCATGCGGTAATCGTCGTTCCGATATTTGCTCCGTAGATGACGCCGATCGCTTGTGTCAGCGAAATCATTTCGGCATTGACGAACGAGACCACCATCACCGTCGTAGCGCCCGATGACTGGATGATCATCGTAATGAGTAATCCGGTGAGCAGGGAGATAAACCGGTTGCCCGTTAATTTGCTGAGCGTACGCTGGAGCGTTTCTCCTGCGCTTTTTTGTACGCCGTTGCTCATCAGCTTCATGCCGTACAACACGAAACCGAGGCTGCCCGCCAGCTGCAGGACAGTTTCAATCGCATTCACGAACTGTATTGTAATAAAAATCGTGCTTCTTTTCAAGAAAAAAAAAAAACGCTATGATGAACACTATGAAACGGCTCAGTAAGATGGCACTCAAACAGCTGATCGCGTGCGTAGTTGTTGGGGGCTGCATCGGAGGATTGATTGCCTGTACGCGCCAGCGTGCGTCGCTTGCTGCATCGGGTGCGCAGCTTGCTTTGTCGGTTACCGATGCGGAGACGGGGGGGGCGCTTCCTGCGACACAGCTCTGGCATGAGACGGATCAGAAAATCTGCGTGCTTTTCGGTTATGGCTACAATACACCTGCTGCCGTTGAATTGCTGCTTGCACCGCTCATCCAGCGCTATGGAGCGGCGGCACAGGGGGGGATGATTCTTCCGGTTGTTTTCCCTGATGATTTCCGACACGGCACTCGCGCGGTAGCGGGCGATTTCTATGCCGTACTCGATGACGTACATCTTTCCGGCATCATTTTGCTCGGTGCGCCAGAGATGACGTATCGCGCACTTGCCCGTATGCAGGATGCCTATGATGGCGAACAGCCGTTTCCGATTTTTTCGTTTTTCCCGCAGGACGATGTGGCGGGCATGGAGAGCGCGGCAGATTTTGTCGTTGACCGTGCACAGGACACCGAAAATGACGGTGTGGTGGCGCTGGAGATGGCACAGGAAACGGAAGAAAACATGGCGCTGCTGCTGTGCGCGGCGGCGCGGTACCTCGTGGAACTGGATGAACCGCTGCCGCGAGATGCAGCGCTCTTTTCACACGTTCAGGCGATCTGCGCGCCCCACCGTATTGCGCATTACGTTGATCCGGAGACTGGGCTGCGCTCGATCAATCATTTTATACTCCAATGAATGTAGCCACATCACACGCGTCGTGTTTTTTTGGCGATGCGGTCGCGTACGAAGCGCTGGCACACGCCGAACGCGCGCGGCTTTTAGTCATCTCTGATTCCCACGGGCAGACGCCGCTCGTCCACCTGCTTATGCAACAGGCGCCCGTCGCCTGCGATGCGCTCTGTTTTTGCGGTGACGGCGTGCAAGATGTGTTGCCTGTTGTAGCTGGTGCGGCTTCAGACAAAACGCTTTCCCAGGCGATTCCACCGGTGGTTGTCTGCGTTGCCGGAAACAACGATGCTGAGCGCTGTTCTGTTTCCGGCGGTCGGACGGTTTCGATTCCACAGCACGTGGTGATGACTGTTGCTGGAAAAACGATTGCCGTTGTGCACGGGCACCGGCAGGGAGTATACTACGGGCTCACCGCGCTTTCTCGGACGGCGCGAACGCTTGGAGTGTCGTGCGTGCTGTACGGGCACACGCACAGTGCACGAGAAAGCTGGGAAGACGGCATCTACCTGATGAATCCCGGAAGCTGTGCGTTTCCGCGCGGTGGTCTTCCCGCGTCGTGCGCCGTCCTTGAAGTGGGAAGCGATTTTTTTGCCACTGTTTTCTACCGGATATCCGTGCGAGACGGCATCGTGTCGTATGAACCGTTTGCCCCGTAAAGAGTGGTGCACACAACAGATACAGCGAACGGCTTGTTATACAGCAAGCTGCGTGAATAGGCAGCGGCGTGTGCAGAGTGGACTGTTCTACATGCCCTGTGCGATAGTAAAGCCGAAATGGTCGTGCCCTGGGTAGACGATCGTCCCCGACGGAAGCGCTGTTTTTATGTGCACTAAACTCCGCATCATGTCTGCATCGTTACCGCCCGGTAAATCGGTGCGGCCGTATGAATGGAAGAATACCGTGTCACCTGAAATGAGCGCATTGTCTGCTGCAGAATACAGACAGATCGATCCACGCGAATGCCCTGGCGTGTGGATAATTTTCCAGCGGGCAAGCGCGTCCTGTGCTGCTGGATCTGTCGTTTGAAACACCTCGCGGAGTGTCGGCTGGCGGTCGATGACGATATCCGCCTGGGGCAGGGCAGCGATGATCGCATGTAATTCAGGAAAGCCGAAATACGACACCATCGCTGCTGCCGATTCCGGACTATTCGGGTCGAGCGAGGCGATATCGTCCTTGTGGATAGCGATCGGGCAGTTGGGATATGCGTTTCTGATCTCCGCTATACCGGTGATGTGGTCAAAGTGTCCGTGCGTCAGCAGTATGCCGCACGGCTGTTTCTGCCGTGCGGTAAGCCAGTCGGTGAGCACCGTTTGGTCATGTGTTGCTCGGCACGCAGCCGGATCAACAATGAATACCTGCTGTTCAGTAAGCGGAACGATGTAACTGTTAACGCCGAGTGGCCCTGTTTGAAATACCGCAATGTCCATAATCACGTATTCGGTGCAGAAAACGGTGCCTTGTCCTGCGCTGCTTCTGCTGCGGCGTACGCTGCAGCATCCTCCGTGTCGTGTTCCGCCACGGGAGCGGTTCCATCAGTTTTTTGATGTGAATGGCTCACCATCAGTTTTCGCCCTCGATAATCGTATTCGTTGAGCGCCGCGATGGTCTTTTCGATGTCGTCTTTATACAGCTGCACGAACGAATAACTTGCGAGTACACGGATGTCGCCGATACGCTCGCGGTCAAGGTGTACGACGTTTATGAGTAGGCCAATCAAATCCCGCGGATATACGCGTCGGTTTCGCCCAATGCTGATGAAAATGGTTGCCGCCTCTGCTTCCGGTATCTCCACCCGCGGATGGGGTATCCGTTCTTCTGCCACTGTTTCTGCTGAGGAACGCGTTGTGGAAAACTCCTGCTCTTTTGTGTTCCTGCTGCGGAGCGATGGCCGTTCGTCGAGCTTGCCCGTCGTGTCGTGACGGTCGTATGCGGCGTAGTGCGTCGAGTTACTGTTCCGCTCATATCGCCTGCCCCGGTGCCCGAAAAGCTCTTTTGCTAAATATGCTGCCACATACATACGGAGCGAAAACGGTACCGTTTGTTTATACCGTTTTTTTACCGCGGCGAGCATATCGACATCTTCTTCTGTCTTTACCGTATCAGTTGCATCTTGCAGAAATGCTGCAAGCGCATCCATATCGATTTCATTATTCCGTTTCAATGCCATAAAGGACTCCGTTCATTTTTTGGGCGGTGCAGTTTTTCGTCCGTCCATGCACCGTTACACCCGCTTATTTGATATCATCTTGTGCGCGTGCATTGTTACCTGTTGTTTCCCAGACGTATGCAAATTGTTGCCGTCTGTTGGAGCGAAACACACGCGTTCAAAAAAGCGCGCTGTTTCCCCTCTCGTTCTCATAGAGGCGATCGCGGTATCAGTCGCATCGCCTCTGTAACCGTTTCAAACAACCGCCGATTTGTTCTTTACGTTCAAGAAAAAACGCCTCCTCTCGACAGGGCAGCTGTCGCATCACGGTGGCTTTTGCGTCCTGCTGACGGCCAGCGGCGCGTACAGAAAAAATCATGTGCACAGTCAACTGCGCTCCCACTACACTCGGGCAGGAATATGCCGGCACGCATTGCTGTCGGACGGCGGTCCTGCCAGTACTATTTATTCACCTCCTTGTGGTGCCGTATTTTTTTTGTCCACCGTTTTCCGTCTGACCGGAGGTAGAAACGTCGGAGCAGACAGTCATGGTGAACTCGTTCGATCCCTCGCGCTGTTCGGCAGGGAACTCCCGTTTTTCGCGTGCTGCGCTGGCTAGTGCGCCGCCACATCTGCGCGGGAGCGGATAACCGTACTGATAAGACCATAGGAAACCGCAGCGTCCGCGTCAAGCCAGTAGTCGCGGTCGGTGTCTTTTGCCACCTGTTCTACGGGAATACCGGTTTCCGTCGCGATGATTTCGTTGATCTTTGAGCGCGTCTTTGAAAGTTCTTTTGCGTGGATTTCAATGTCCGTCGCTACACCCTTCATGCCACTCATCGGCTGATGGAGCAGGTAGTGGCTGTGTGGCAGACCGACCCGCCGTTCTTTGGGCACAGCGAGCAAAATCAGTGCTGCAGCGCTCGCGACTAGCCCCATGCCGACGATCGTGACGCGCGGTTTTATAAAGCGGATCATGTCAAAAATCGCAAAACCGGCATCGACATCGCCGCCCGGAGAATCGATGTACAAGAACAGTGGTTTTGTCTGACTGTCCGCCTCCAGCAGCAACAGCTCGCGGACAATCTTGTCTGCAAGCTCCTTGTTCACTTCTCCCGACAGAATAATCTGTCGTGTCTTTAAGAATTTTTCCGCCAGCGGATGAGCCTCATCCGTTTTCTTTTTTTTGTCGTCATCTGCCAGACGAGTTATTTTCATAAATAAAGACTCCCACAGTTACTGTTGAGGCCGCTGCCTCAGTTTTTTACCGTCGCTCTGTGACGTCCCCGATTTCCCCACGGGATAGTGCTATCATAGTACAAAAAAGCGCCTGTTTCAACCAGATAAACATGCGAAAGAGACGATGTCCCGATTTTTTTTATAGGCCGAGCGCTTTTGCTTTGTCCCAAAAGGCGTCGGCATCGTTCAGGTGTGCGCTATCCAGCGGTATTCCGTGGGCGTTCAGCTGTTGTTCGACGTATGAAAATCGGCGGTAAAATTTTTCGTTTGCGCGGTGCAGAGCGATTTCGGGATCGACTCCTGCATGGCGGGCGTAATTGACGAGCGCAAACAGAACATCGCCGATCTCTTCTTCCAGATGCAGCTGCGCGGCATTCAGTACCGGCGGGGCTGTCACAGTAAAAGGGTCTGTGCTCTGCACAGCTGTCTGCGGGATATGCTGCCGTTCGTCCGCCGCATCGTTGTGTGCTCTGTGTTGTGCTACTGCGCAGAGCGCTTCATCCACTTCCGCCAGTTCCTCACGCACTTTTTCCCGTACGGCAGATAGTTCTTGCCAGTCGAACCCGCGGTTTGCCGCTTTTTTTTGCAGCTTATAGGCGCGGAGCAGCGGCGGAAAACCACGGGGTACTTCGTCTAAAATAGTTTCTTTTCCGACGCGGTGTTCTACGGTTTCTTTGATTGCCTCCCATTGCTGTAAGACCGCTTTTCCCGTTGTGGGCGTGCCAGCCGCGGCGACGTTTCCCGGGCTCTCTTGAAACACATGTGGATGCCGGCGGATCAGTTTGTCGGTCAATTCGTTGATGGCATCAGCGGTTGAAAAGTCGCCGTGCTCTTCGTACATAAAAAAGAGCATCGTCGCGTTTAAAAGAACATCGCCGATTTCTTCTTTTGCATGCGCCGCGTCGTTTTCTGTGATGGCGTCGACGGTTTCAAACGTTTCTTCAACGAGTGTTTTCCGCAACGACAGCGGCGTCTGTTCGCGGTCCCACGGGCAGCCGCCCGGCGCTCGCAATATGCGCACGACTTCGAATAGCCGGTCAAATGCAGCGGCCGCCGGAGAAAGGGCGGTATCGTGCTGTAGTGGTGGTGGTGTCATCGTCTCCTCCTGTGGACTATCAATGCTGTGGCGTAAAAAACGGCAGGATAGTATGATGATAAAAACGGGTGACGGGTCACGAGCTTTTATCCTGTTTTCCTGAGCACACTGTCAGAAGATTTTTTTTGCT
>JAFUFE010000090.1 GCA_017470085.1 Treponema sp. | reverse complement strand
GGCAGCACAGCTGGAATCGGTACGGACGGCAAAAGCAAAACAAAAAATCCGCGCCTGGCTCACTGCGCACGACGAAAGTTTTTCCGACAAGTCAACCGCAAAGACAGATGCTGCGCCCGACTCTCCCCGGCACCCTGCGGCAAAGAAGCGGCACCTGCACGGTCGAGGCGCACCGGAAACAGCGCAAACCAACACGCGCATCTGCATCGGCGACACGACAAACTTTTTCATTACGCTCGCACAGTGCTGTAAGCCGCGCTATCCGGATGCCATTGTGGGGTATGTGTCACGAACGCGCGGCGTAACGATTCACCGCGCCGACTGCCGCACCTACCTGCGGATCCCTGACATTGAGCACCGAACAGTTGACGTAGCCTGGGATATACCGGAAGAAAAGACAAAAAAGAAATAGAAAAGTGTATCGATAGCGGTCGCTATTTTGCGCAGACAGGAAAAGCATATCAGCCGATGCGGTCGGAAAAACGATCCATCGTACTTTTACACCGCCGTGTCTCGCCTTCCATTTCGTATTCGTCCGGAAGTAGTGCCACCGGCCGCACACCGGACAATCGTGCCGAACGGAATATCATGCGCTGTGTAGAGTAGACACCGATGGCCGGCACTCACCCAACTGGAGAGCGTGCCGGTATCTGGGTCAATGAGCTCCCAGGTGCCACCTGCGGCACACTGCACCCCCCGCCCCGGTACGATAAACTCAATATCCTGTGTAATACAAATCTTGTTGAGAGGGGTATATTCAAAGAGTTCCCACCCGTCGCGGGCTGTTACGGGACGAGGCGTTTTTTCAGGATGTGCCGCCATAATCGCCCGGCGGGAAATCTGCGCCTCTGGGGAAAGCATTCGGAACGCTGCCGCACGTGCCGCCATCGTCTTTTCCCCTAAGCGCACCACCGCTTCGAGTGCCGCCGCGGAAAGCCGCCTGTCCACCGTTCCCGCGAGCAGGTACGGGCTGTCGCTGGCACCGCTCGTCGGTGTGTTTGCCGCAGCACGGCCGTAATAAAAACCGGTGGTTGATTCACGGTGCGCTACGTTGTCCAACTCTGCCACGAACGGTGCCGCCTCCGCAAAAGAAATCGTCCCGGAAACAGCATCGAGCGCCTTGCGGTACGCCTGCGTCACGAGCGCAACATAATAAATGCTCTTCATGCGCCCTTCAATTTTTATCGCATCGACACCACTCGCCTGCATGTCCGCCAGATGATCAATCATGCACAGGTCTTTGCTCGAAAGAAGAGCCGTTGCTCCATCGGTTTCGTAGAGGGGAAAAAACTCGCCCGCGCGCGCCGCTTCTTCGAGCACGAGCGCACCGCTTTCTGCGAGCGCTTTCGGATTTCCTTTGACGGAGAAATTCCAACGGCACGTATGGGCGCACTCCCCTTCCTGCGCGCTCCGCCCTGTCAGGTACGCGCTCATCAGGCACCGCCCCGCATACGCAATGCACATCGCGCCGTGCGCAAACGCTTCAAGCTCCATGTCAGGAACGGCATCTTTAATTGCCGTAATCTCATCGAGCGAAATCTCGCGCCCAAGCACGATACGGGTAAAACCGAGCTGTCGATATAGCTTAACCGCCTCGCTGTTCACACAACTCGCCTGAGTGCTTAGATGTAAGGCGGCGGCGGGAAACGCTTTCTGAAGAATCGGCACCACCCCCATGTCCTGCACGATGAACGCATCGATTGGATAGCGCCGGAAATAGTCAATTTCGCGGCGGAATGCGGCAAGCTCCGCATCGTGAAATATACTGTTGAGTGCACAGTATATTTTTTTGTCCGGGAACTGCGCCTTGAGCGCGTGCACCGCCTCATAGTCATCACCGGAAAAATTGTCCGCCTTCATGCGGAGCGAAAAATTTTTTATCCCGATATACGCCGCATCTGCACCGAACGTAAATGCATAGAACAGCTTCTGCACATTTCCAGCGGGAGCCAACAGTTCCACACAATGCTCCTGACGCCGTTAGGCTTCCGACCAGCGGCTGTGTTCGAGGATCGGCTTATTCTGAATAAGCACACACCGGTGCGTTCCATCGGTTCCGGCAACCACTGCGCCAAGGCGATCGATCGCATCGTGCGCTTCCCACAGATAATCGTCCGCAAACTGAAAGAGGGGGGGCATATCTGGCACGGTTTCAAGCGTACCGGTACCGCCCGTCTGCCGTAGTCGTTCCGCAAACTGCACGGCATCGGGCAGCAGCAGCTCTTTCCCCCCCAGCTGCATATAGACCGCCGGAAAGCCCCTGAGCTCTCGGTCGGTCGCTGCCACGATGGAAAGTGCCGCTCTGCCTGCATCATTCTCCCAGCCAGTGTATCCGAGACACCGCTTTAACATCTCCGTAGAGATAACGTCGTCACTCTTTTTTTTCGCTGACAATGCCAAAGAATCCGGAGAAAAATTGAGCCAGGGAGAGAGCAGCACTATACGCGTGATGCGTTCTCGATATTTTGCGTCAAGCGACCGGACGAATGAAAGCGCAATCGTCGCTCCGGAACCATCGGCAGCGATGATAAACTCCGGCCAGGCGTCACTACCACCGGCACCCGGCTCCGCTGCCAGCAAGCATGCCACCTGCTCTTCAGTATAGAGCGTGCGAAACACAGAACGGATATCATCCATCGCATCAGGCAGCGGGTGCTCTGGCATAAGACGAAACTCTGGCACCACCACGCGGCTAAACGATTTATGGGCAAGCAGCGAGCAGAACTCTCGATATGCGACGCGGGAGCCGCCGACGAACGCCCCCCCGTGAACGTAGAGCACGACGCGTTTTGATGAATAGATTTCTGGAGAGAGCATGTCGCACGGCACGCCGCCGTAATCGCACGTTCTGTAGTCAACGCGGTTCGGCAGTACAGACACCGCGTATTCCGCATCGAGCCGTTCTCTGAAATGCGCAATTTCGACACGCGGCGACGGCACCAAGAGCCGTAAGCGTTTTATTGCCGCACGGCGATTATTGGAAAAAGCCATGCACCCAGTATAGCAAAACACGCGCCGACACGCTATACTGTTGTTATGCCGATTAAAATACAGGCCGACCTGCCGGCACGCAGCATTCTGGAACAGGAAAACATCTTTGTCATGACCGAGCCGCGTGCACAGTCGCAGGACATCCGCCCGCTTAAAATCGCCATTGTCAACCTGATGCCGATACATGAAACAACGGAAACACAGCTATTGCGTCTCTTGGGCAATACACCGCTCCAAATAGACATCTCGCTCGTGCGCATGGAACACCACGTTTCAACGCACACGGCGAGCGACCACCTTGACCGTTTCTACATCCCGTCGAGCGAAGTCTTCCGCCACAAGTACGACGGCATGATAATTACGGGCGCGCCCGTGGAGCAGATGCCGTTTGAAGATGTGGACTACTGGTCGGAACTCTGCGACATCATGGACTACGCAAAGGAAAACGTCTTTTCGACGCTTTACATCTGCTGGGGCGCACAGGCGGGTTTGTACCACAACTACGGCATCAAAAAGCTTCCGCTCGAAAAAAAGCTCTTCGGTGTATTTCCCAACCACAAACGGTTTCCCGCTGACCCGCTCCTCCGCGGCTTTGATGACGTATTCCCCGTACCGACGAGCCGCCACACCACTGTCAGCCGTGCGTCAGTCAGCCGCGTGCGCGACCTGATTGTGCTCGCCGAAAGCAACGAAGGCGAAGTGACACTTGTAAAGTCCGCCGATAACCGCGCCATCTACATGATGGGGCACGTGGAGTACGACACAGACACGCTCGCACAGGAATACTTCCGCGACAAAGAGCGCGGCTTACCGATAGACATGCCCCGTTGCTACTTTCCCGGCGATGACAGCACGCAGCAGCCGCTCAACACATGGCGCAGCACGGCGCACCTATTCTACACTAATTGGCTCAACTACTACGTCTATCAGGAAACGCCGTACAATTTTGCCTGACCATTGCGCCGGAAGCTCGGCTTGAAATCCTCGAAAGCGGCTATCAATATCCGTTCAACACTGCTATAACATGGCGCAGCTGCATTTCCCGTACAGCATCATTCTATGGCAACATACATCATCGCTGTTCCGGCGTTTTATACAACATATAAAGCCCCTCAAGACAAACGTCGTTATATTTTTCACCTTCATACACGGCTTTAATGGTAAGCCGAATTTTTCCTGCAACTTTCTTTGGCAATTTTATAATCTGCGGATTCGGGGTATCCTTGATATCAAGCAGCCAACTGCCACGAGAGGTTTCCACAAGAGCTTTCTTGATGCGTGCATTGTTGTAGTACCATTCGGGGCGGTCTACACGAATAAAGCCGTTTGCAACAACAATTTCATCACTCTCCCACATTTTCAAACAGATAAGGTGTTCCGCTCAATGTGCACAGCCCAACGAATAGGATGAGAGACTGTTGTTCCATCACTCCTAATGCTTTCACCCCGAACAGAGGGAATAGTCGGCATAAGCATCCCGCTGGAAATCGTCAGTACATCAGGTGCATACTTTGATACGGTGGCAGGGTCATAGGTAAGCGTAAAATCTTCTTCCGAAAGCGTGTCTTTTGCCCCTTTCCCCACCATATTTGCAACAGAAGAAACTGGCACACTAATAGATTCATTCGTTATATTGTTTGTAACTGTAAGCGTATCCTTCCCGCGATTGTGCTTATTCTGCCCACTATATGTTGTATAACTGTCGGGGTGCCGAACAAGCGCTGCCGCCGTCAGCAGGTGACTCTCCTGCGCTCGCCGTATAGTTCTATTCATCGTCCTTTCCGCTCTTTTTGCATTCATCACTCGTTACTGTTCCACAATCCTACGGCACATTTCTTCTCCTGTCAAGAAATTTACGCTGGTAGTCTCACGTGCTCTACTCCCGAGTGCTATGACCAGAATTTCCCGTTTACCTAGTTACCCCCTACATCAGTTTATGCCGTGCACAAGGTGCGGCACACTATCGCGGTTACCTGCTCTCTATCTGTATCCTTTTCACAAAAACAGTGATGATGCGTACCCGGTAAGGCCACACAAAATCAAGCGTCTTCAAAATGTACCACTTAAAATGCGCTCGTCATTTCAGCGCGCCTCTTAACGCTCGCTCAGTTATGAGGATTTTCTCGATATTTGCCCGCTCCATGTCGCTCAACTGACTCTCGGTAAACGTGTCATTTAAGGAATACCATTTTTCTCGTGAAAATATATTTATCAAATCTGTGCTCTTGAACCGATATCCGTGCAGCGCATAGAACCAGTTGCGCAACAGCCGCAACTGGTCTTCCCGCAGCAAATCAAGCGTAAGTTGCGGTATTTCTATCTCGTCATAATAAAATGAGCGGGGAAAGGCTTTCGGTCCAGTATCAAAAAACGGTCTGCACAACTGTATCTCTATGCAATCAGTATACTCTGGCTCAATGTTTTTTACCGTTGTCATAAACGTGCTGCCGTCTTGCCACTGTATCGCACCGTCAAAATTCTCGCCAGGCATGGCAAGACTGTATATCCAACTGCTGCTATAATTTGAAACTCGTATGACTATCTCTCCTATCCGCGATGCCCAGCTCGTACCGCTCCCGTACAAATACACCGCACGTAGATTCGACGGAGCCTCTGCCCCATATGCCGCTTTGTAGCTCACCTTAGTTGCCGTCCGCTGATGAGATGGAAATGTGACAGTCTTGACGTACGCATAGGACAGCCCCGTTTCACGTTCCCACTGCTCATCGATAGGATGAGATGCATAGTCAGTTTTCTCTCCGTTTATCCATGTAACAAAATCATATATCTTGCCGCTGCCATGCGTGCCTTGTTTGAAAAATGGAAAGCCTACAGGCATCGTCAGCGCAGCTCCGCGGTTATAAAATGAAAAATCGACCGTTATCTCATAATAGCCGTCATACAGGGCTACGGCTATTTCTTCCCGCTCCATTTCTACGCCTGTCATTGATGCGGTCGTTGGCGTCAGCGTTCCGCCTGCCAGCACGAAATATGTGTCGTTTGCAAGGAGCACGGCACAGAGCGATAAAAATAAAAAACCAAGCATAAATTTCTTCATATGCGCCTCCATGCATTAATTTATTTTAATAAAATGAAAATCATCATAGCCATAATCAGCCTTAAAAGCATTTACCGATGAATACGATTGCCCAATAACTCCGCCAAGTACCTTGACGCTTTTGCCATCTTTATCCTTTTCATACCATTTTACTGACTGTCGTGCTGCAGTACAATACCGTCAACGATGAATGAATGGCACCCCGACGCAGAGCGTTCGGGGCAAACACCATCCGCACGAATCATTACAAAAATATACCATAACTACTGATAAACACAAACAGCAGGTACAGCCATTATAAATCGTACCAGAGTGCTGCACATTATTAAAATGCATATCGGCAATAGATCATTTAAAAAACTGTCATTTCTATTGACAAGTCGCACTATCGATACTATACTACATATGAATAGATGTTCATATGTTCATTTTTTTAAGGACTGTATATGGAAACCCGTATATCGAAAAAGAAAGTAAAAGATACGCCGAGCAAACCAGCACCAAAAAGGCGTACAAAAAAAATGGCGCGCGTCGTCGCGGATGAAGCTGCACTCTACGACGTAGCAGAACTGTTCAAAGTATTCGGGGATTCAACTCGTGTGAGAATACTGTTCGAACTCTTACAGTCTCCGCTCCCCGTTACCGGCATAGCAGATACACTCGGATTGTCGCAGTCCGCGGTGAGCCACCAGCTGCGCATCTTAAAGACAAACGGGCTTGTTACATACGACCGGCAGGGAAAGCAGCTTATCTATTCGCTTGCAGACGAGCACGTAACATCGATTCTCAGTCAAGGGCTTGAACACATCGCTGAATAATAAGCGGCTCCCCTGCACTCAAGCGAAGGAGCAGGGATAGAGCAACCAAGCTGCACGCAAGAAGCAGCAGCTTCCGAGACGTGTAGTTATTTATTCCATAGTTGTAGGAGGAAGCTATGGCACACGAACACAAGGAACCATCATGTACCTGTAGCGGCCATCATCACATACATCAGCATGAAACCAGCGAAAAACGTCCTGAAATAAAAATCATTGGAGCGGCGTTTTGCTTTGCGGCAGGTTTTTTTATAACACACACGCAGGTACTTGCACACCATTTCCCGGCATTCGACACAAGCGTATCACTCGGGACGATGACAGCGGCCGTCTGTTACCTTGCAGCATACCTCATTGCGGGACACACGGTGATTCTACACGCTGTAAGAAATTGCTTCCACGGTGCTTTTTTTGACGAGGAATTTCTTATGACGGTGGCATCGCTCGGCGCAATCGCAATCGGAGAATACCCTGAAGCAGCGGCACTCATGCTGCTCTACCACATCGGTGAGCGACTTGAAGATTCGGCAGTAGCTGCGTCGCATTCGTCCATACAGTCACTGCTTGCCATTCGTCCTGATCGTGCATCGGTCAAACGGGCGGGTACTATAATCACCGTCAACCCCGACGACGTTGCCGTGGGTGAAATCATCGTCGTAAAACCGGGCGAGCGTATTTCAAATGACGGCATCATAACGACGGGTACTACTTTTATAGATACTTCTGCGCTCACCGGCGAATCTGTTCCCCGTGCAGTGATTCCCGGTACGCAGGTGATGGCGGGCAGCATCAACACGCAAAACGTCATCGAAATCACCGTAACACACCGCGCGGAAGATTCAACGGCGGCAAAAATCATCCGCCTCACCGAAGCGGCAGCGCAAAAAAAGGCTCACATGGAGCGATTCATTACGCGTTTTTCACGCCGCTATACCCCTGCTGTCTGTGCTGCCGCGGTGCTCGTCGCTGTCATTCCGCCGCTGCTAACGGGGGGGGAATGGAAACTGTGGCTGTACCGTGCACTCACGTTTTTGGTCATCTCCTGTCCGTGCGCGTTCGTCATTTCAGTGCCGCTCACGTTTTTCAGCGGCATCGGTGTGGCAAGTCGAGCAGGTATTTTGATTAAGAGCGGACGGAGCCTTGAAACGCTTTCCCGCGCGGTCACCGCGGTCTTTGACAAAACAGGTACGATTACCAACGGCACATTCACCATCACAGCGATTCATCCCGCAGATGATACGCTTATCCCGGCGGATGCGCTGTTGGCGATCGCAACGCACGCCGAGCGGTTTTCCTCTCATCCTATATCTGCATCGCTCAAAGCGGCGCATTCCGGTAGCTGCTGTGCACTAGCACAGGTTACCGATGCGGAGGAAATCGCCGGTAAAGGCATCCGCGTAACACTCGACGGAAAAACTGTCGTCGCGGGAACGCTCGCATTCATGGCAGAAAACCGCGTCTCAGGATATCTGCCGTGCGCGGAAGATGATTTTGGAACAATCATACACATAGCGATAGATGGCACCTACGCAGGACACATCGTCATCTCCGATATCATAAAGGCCGGCACCGCCGAAACCATGCACGCACTGAAACAGCTCGGCGTCAAAGAACTTATCATGCTCACCGGGGACGAACGAGCACCGGCGGTGGCCGTCGCCCAGAAAATCGGCATCGATACGGTACGCGCGGAGCTGCTCCCCGCCGATAAAGTAGCAGCGGTAGAAACCGCGCTCGCGACGCTCGGTGCGGCGGACAGTACCACACGCGGTACACTCCTCTTTGCCGGAGACGGTATCAACGACGCACCGGTGCTTTCCCGCGCGGACGTGGGCATTGCGATGGGAGCGCTCGGATCAGATGCAGCGATCGAAGCTGCCGATGTGGTCGTTATGACTGACGAACTGCCGAAGATAGCGGAAGCGATCCGCATCGCTCAAGCGACGATGCGGATCGCACGGCAGAACGTTGTCTGTGCGTTCACCGTCAAACTGGTGATAATGATTCTCGGCGCACTCGGTATTACTAGCATGTGGATGGCAGTATTCGGAGACACCGGCATTGCGCTCCTTGCTGTACTGAATGCAATGCGACTACAGTTCAGAAAAGGCAGGCGCCGCTTTCCAGCGAACAGGAACACCGCCCAAGCGCTTTGATTCTTTCCATCGCTTATGGTACACTCAAAAATGCTATGATCGAGCTGGTCGCTTTTTTGGGAAACTGCGGACATGAATACGCTGCAACGCGTCACAACGTCGCATGGCTGTTTGCTGATTCGCTTGCTGTGGCATCGTCACTGTCGTGGCAAAAAAAATTCCACGGCGAATTCGCCACCGTCGACCGCGCACAGTGTGCACGGGGCACAGAAAAACACGCCCTGCCTGACGGAGCCGATTATTCCGGCGTTCTTTCAGCAAAGCTGTATTTCTTAAAACCGCACACCTATATGAATGCATCGGGGGAAAGCATCGGCGAAGCGGCGCAGTTTTTTAAGATTGCACCGGCGCACATCCTCGTTGTGCACGATGAACTGGAACTCCCG